>JACDGA010000082.1 GCA_013815505.1 Acidimicrobiia bacterium | reverse complement strand
TCGTGCCAGTGACGAACCCGCCACCGCCGCGACCACGGAGCCCCGACGCCTCCAACTCGCCGATGACCACCTCGGCCTCGACCTTGCGCGCGGCATCGAGTCCCGCTCGCCCGCCCGCATCGAGATGAGCCTGCAACGACTCGACGGGCACCGACGGCAGTACGCGTGGTTCGAACGACATGGCCGAGCCGTACCCCGGCCGGCCGCGACGCAATCGCCGCAACCGCCACTCTGAGTCACGAACAACGCCGAGACTCGACGTATGTGGTGACACAGAAACGGGACCGCCGCTCTGAGTCACGAACAACGCCGAGACTCGACGTATGCGGTGACACAGAAACGGGAGCGGGGGCGCGGTCGGGTGCGTGTCCAGCTCGGCGGCGACGCAATCGCCGCACCGGTCAGGCGACGTGGTGGCGGTCGCCGTGACGACCTGCCGTCACGGCGGGAGCTGCGACCGTGGACGTCCACGGACCGACGACGAGCTCGCCGTGGCTGCGTCCGTCGGGCGTCGCCGCGACCGCAGCGCAATGCACGGTGGCCGCGCCTGCGGTGCGCAGGGCGCGCTCGGCGTGGCGCAGCGTCGCACCGGTGGTGACGACGTCGTCGACCACCAGCACGTGGCGCCCGTCGGTGCGTGGGTGGGCGACGAACGTCGCCTGCTGCTGGCGCTCAGCCCGCCCGACACCGGTCTGCTGGCTCTCGTCGGTGCGTCGCAGCAACGCCCGGACCGGGAGGCCCAGCTGCCGAGCGACGGTCGTGGCGACGAGCTCGGCCTGGTCGAATCCGCGACGCCGGCGACGAGCCGTCGACGTCGGCGCCCACGTCACCACGTCGACGTCACGGTGCGCGCCCGTCTCGATCAGCCGGTTCACCAGCAGACCGGCGAGGTGGCGTGAGACCGCCCGCCGGTTGCCGTACTTCAGACCGAGCACGACATCGCGTGCCCGCCCGCGGAATGGCACCGCGGCGATGACGCCCGACGGGGTGGTGATGCCACTCGCGACGAGGGCGAAGCGGCAGGTGCGACACAGCACCGGCCCGCGTCGCCCGCAACCTGCACAATGCTCGACGAAGATCATGACCGCAGCGTCGCAAGGGGGTGTGACACTGCTCGCACAGGTGTGCTGAGCCGGTATTTCGTGCGTCGGGCGATGAGTTGGCACTCCGCGCACCGTCGACACTGGCAACATCGGCCCTCGAGAGGTCCCACCCAATGATCATCGTCTCCGGCACGCTCCACGTGAACGACCGCGACCGCTACCTCGAGTCCTGCGACGAGGTGATCCGACTCGCCCGTGCTGCGCCGGGGTGCATCGACTTCCACCTCTCCGCCGATCGGCTCGACGCCGATCGCATCAACGTGTTCGAACAGTGGGAGACCGTCGCCGACGTCGAGACGTTCCGCGGCTCCGGGCCGGGCGACGACCAGTCGGCCGTGATCCGCGACGCCGCCGTCGACCAGCACGACATCGCATCGACCACGCGGCTCTGAGCCGAGCGCCCTCGGGCTACGACCCGGCTGCGGTGGCTGCGCCAGCACGGACGCGGAGGTGCTCGAGGAGCTGGCGTGCGGCGGCATCGGCGGGACGGGCACCTCGCCAGATCACCCGGATCGGCTGGTCGATGCGCACGTCGGCGAGCCGTACCACGCGCAGGTCGCCGCTGCGCACCTCGGCGACCACTCTGCAGCGCGGCACGAACGCCACGCCGACGCCGCTGAGCGCGGCGAGACGGGCGCCGGCCGAGCTCGACACCTCCACCTGACCGCCTTCCTCGCCGAGGCCGAGCGGCGCCATCGCCGCCTCGACGACGTCGCGAGTCCCCGAGCCACGCCGCCCGAGCACCAACGTCGCACGGCCGACCTCGCGAGCCGACAACGGTCGTCGACGGCGGTACCACTCGTGTGACCGCCCCACCACGGCCACGACCTGCTCGCCACCGACCACCTCGGACCGCACGGCGAGCGGCGCCGCTGGTCCTTCCGTGAACCCGAGCACCGCCTCTCCCGCTCGAACCGCCTGCGCGACAGAGAGCGTGTCGGCCTCCAACAGCTCGACGCGAACCTCGTCCAACTCGCAGGCCGAGATCCACGCCGGCAGGAAGTGGTCGGCCACGTGACGTGTCGTCGCGATCGTGAGACGCCGGCGATCGGCGCGCAGCATCTCGGCACGGTCGACGAGCGCCACGACCCCGGCGATCACCTCGGCGCAGCTCGCTGCGAGTCGGCCGCCGTCGGCCGTCGCCGACGAACCCGATGGCCCGCGGTCGAGCAGCTGCACGCCGAGCTGGCGTTCGAGCTTGTGCAGCTTGGCCGTCGCCGAGGGCTGCGCGAGCTGGTGGCGCTGCGCCGCCTTCGAGACGCTGCCGAGCTCGACGACAGACAGGAACAGCCGCAGCGACGACACGTCGATTCCATCGACGATCGAGATGGATGCCATAGGCACAGACTATATCCTTGGAGTGCATCGCGACGTTCTGCCGGCGCCCCGGACATGGTTTCCTGGGAGGTGATGACGAGTTCAACGGCGAGCTCGGCGACCGTCCGCTACGGCGTGATCGGCACCGGCATGATGGGGAGAGAGCACATTGCCGATCTTGTGGCCCTCGACGGTGTCGAGGTCACGGCCATCGCCGACACGAACGCCGACTCGCTCGATGCCGGATCCGCAGCGTCACAGCACGTCGCCGAGCCGTTCAAGAGCCATCGCGACCTCCTCGAGAGCGGCCTCTGCGACGCCGTGGTGGTTGCGACGCCCGACCATACGCACGTCGACGTGCTCGCCGACACGCTCGCGACCGACATCCACGTCCTCGTGGAGAAGCCGCTGTGTACCACGGTGGCCGATTGCCAGCGGATCATCGCCCTCGACGAGCGCCGGCAGGGCGTCGCGGTGACGTGGGTCGGCCTCGAGTACCGCTACATGCCGGCGATCGCCGAGCTCGTGCGCCGCGTCCACGGTGGCGAGGTCGGCCGCACACGGATGGTGGCGATGCGCGAGCACCGCTTCCCCTTCCTGCACAAGGTCGACCAGTGGAACCGGCTCAGCGAGAACACGGGCGGGACGCTGGTCGAGAAGGCATGCCACTTCTTCGACCTGATGAACCTCATCCTGCGTGAGCGCCCGGATCGCGTGATGGCATCGGGTGGCCAGGACGTCAACCATCTCGACGAGGTCGTCGACGGACGTCCCGCCGACATGCTCGACAACGCCTACGTCATCGTCGACTACGCGAGCGGCGCGAGAGCGATGCTCGACCTCTGCATGTTCGCCGAGGCCACCCACAACCAGGAGGAGATCTCCGTGGCGGGCTCCGACGGCAAGATCGAAGCGCTCATCCCCGAGAACCTCGTGCGCCTCGGCCGCCGCGGCGAGCACTGGATCGGCGCCGTCGAGTCGATGACCATCGACGATTCGTCGATCGCCCACCGAGGCCTCCACGGCGGCTCGAGCTACCTCGAGCACGTGCGCTTCCTCGACTCGATCCGATCAGGGACGCCACCCGACGCGACGCTGCACGACGGCCTCTGGTCCGTTGCGATGGGGGTCGCCGCACACCGCAGCATCGAGCTCGGCCGCCCCGTCCAGATGAAGGAGGTCCTCGCATGACCGACCACGACCGACAAACCCCCCGCGACGATGTCACGGCGCGCGACGAGGGAAGCGCCAGCGACGAGTCGCACGCGGCGCGAGGAGAAAGCGAAGCGGCCGACGAGCCCGAACTTGCATGGTTTTCCGCCTTGTGCGATGACGACTACGAGTTCCTCGGCCAGCCGGATCCGTTGCTCGCCAGCTCGTTCGAGCACTGCCGCAACATCGTGCTGGCGGCCGACCGCTACGGCTTCGACAACGTGCTGCTGCCGTCCGGCTACCAGCTCGGCATCGACAACACGGCGTTCTGCGCGGCGATGGCGCCGATCACATCGCTGCGGATGCTGCTCGCCGTGCGCTGCGGCGAGCTCGTGGTCCCCCAGCTCGCACGTCAGCTCGCCACCATCGATCAGATGATGGACGGCCGGCTCACCGTCAACATCATCTCGAGCGACCTGCCCGGCGAGAAGCTCGACAGTGAGCCCCGCTATCGCCGCTCGATCGAGGTCATGCACGTGCTGCGCGAACTGCTCGACGGCAAGGCCGTGAACTTCCACGGCGACTTCCTCGATGTCGAGGTCGACCCGCCGCGGGTGAGGACCGTGTCAGGGTCGAGCCCGCTGTTCTACTTCGGCGGACTGTCGCCCGCCGCTCGCGAGTGCGCCGCAGCCGGCGCCGACGTGTTCCTCATGTGGCCTGACACCACCGACAAGGTGCTCGCCGTCAAGGCCGACATGGACGCCCGTGCCGAGGCGAAGGGTCGCCACCTCCGCTACGGATGGCGGTCGCACGTCATCGTGCGCGAGACCGAGGACGCTGCGCGAGAGGCTGCCCGCCGCCTGCTCTCGCGGCTCGACGACGACACGGGCGCAGCGATCCGCCAACGCTCGCTCGACTCGACCTCGGCGGGTGTCTCGCGTCAGGCGGCGCTGCGCGACGAGGCCGACGACGAGGGCTACGCCGAGCGCCACCTGTGGACCGGAGTCGGTCGTGCCCGATCCGGCGCCGGCGCAGCCATCGTCGGCGATCCCGACCAGGTGCTGGCGAAGCTCAACGAGCTGAGCGACGCCGGCATCGAGGCGTTCATCCTCTCGGGCTACCCGCACGCCGCCGAGTGCGACCTGTTCGCCCGGCACGTGCTGCCGCACCTCGAGCACGGCCCGCTGCAGTTCACACCCGACCCCGTGGACCCCAACTGAGCCACTCGCGCTGCATCCGCCGCGTCTCGCTCGCCGTCGGCCGGAGTGAGGCAGGGAGTGACGCACGTCAAGGGGTGAACTACCGTGGCGCCGTGACGCCATCGACGAAGGCTCCTGCCTCGTCGCCGATCGTCGAGCGGTCGACCATCGAGCAGGTGGCCACAGCGGCCGGTGTCTCGGTCGCCACGGTCAGTCGCGCGCTGCGGGGCCTCCCCAACGTCGCCGCATCGACGAGGACCAAGGTCGAGCGCGTCGCCCGCGAGCTGAACTACCGGGCGAACCCGGCTGCGGCGAGGCTCGCGACCGGACGCAGCCACACGATCGCCATCGTCGTCCCGCTGATCAACTCCTGGTACTTCTCCAACGTCGTTGCCGGCGCCGAGGCTGTCTGCACCGAGGAGGGCTATGACCTCCTCGTGCTCACCGCGCCCAACGCCGAACTGCGCCACGAGGTCGTCGCCACTGCGGCGGAGCTCGAACGCCACACCGACGGGATGATCTTCGTCGAGGTCGCCTTGCCGCCGCACGAGCTGGAACAGCTCGGACGGCGACGCCTTGCCGTCGCCACGATCGGGCAGCAGACCGACACGTTCCCGTCCGTCCACGTCGACAACGTGCGCGTCGGCTCGCTGGCGGCGCAGCACCTGCTCGATCTCGGCCACCGGCGCATCGGCGTCATCGGCGCCCAGGCGGAGGAGCCGTCGTTCTTCGACGTCCCAGGCCAACGCATCGCCGGCGCCGGCCTCGCGCTGGGGCGGATCGGTGGCGACCTCGAGCCGGCGCTCGTCGTCGACGGGCAGTTCACGATCGAGGGTGGATACGACGCAGCCAGCAGGTTGCTTTCCGGTGAGAACCCGCCGTCGGCGATCTTCGCGCTGTCCGACGAGATGGCGTTCGGTGCCCTTGCGGCGGCACGCGACATGGGCCTCGACGTCCCCGGCGACGTGTCGGTCGTCGGCGTCGACGACCACGAGCTCTCGTCGGTCGTGGGTCTGACGACGGTGCGCCAACACGTCGCCGAGCATGGCGCCGTGGCCGCTCGCGCACTCGTGCGGCGGCTGCGCGGGCAACGCACGGCACCGGGGCACCACGTTTCGACGGCCGAGCTCGTCGTGCGCTCGACGACCGGTCCGCCCATGCTGTGAGCGCGATTCGGCGGCCTTCGTTCTTGACCCAGGGGCACCAGGTATGAAAGCGTTTGCAGCGGTCGGGACACTCCCGGCGGTTCCAAAGGGGGACTCATGAGAAAGCGCTGGCTGAAGCTAGCCGCAATACCGCTCGCGTTCACGCTCGCGGCGAGCGCCTGCAGCACCGAGGAAGAGGCGGGGGAAGACACCGGCGAATCCGGCACCACCGCTGCGGAGAGCGACACCACGACGGCGGGCTCGGGGACGACCTCGCCCGGCACCGGCACCACCACGGCGGGCACCGGTACCACAACGGCCGGCTCCGGTACGACCACGGCCGGCACGCCGGGCGGCACGATCCCTGCGGATCCGGAGCTCGAGGGCACCGAGGTCACGGTGTTCGGGTCGGAAAGCTCGGAAGAGGAAGCGGGCGCGATGCAGGATGCGCTCGACATCTTCGCCGAGCGCAACGGCATGGAGATCACGTTCGTCGGAGCTCGTGACTTCGAACAGCAGATCAACAGCCAGGTCACCGGCGGCAACCCGCCCGACATCGCGATCTTCCCGCAGCCGGGCAAGCTGCGCGACTTCGCCACCAGCGAGGACCTCTTCCCGATCCCCGACGACGTGAACACGTCGGTGGCCGAGAACTGGGACGAGAACTGGCTCGGGTTCTGGCAGAGCGAGGACGGCACCCAGTACGGCGTGCCCGTCAAGTCCGACCTCAAGTCGCTCGTCTGGTACAGCCCTGCGGCGTTCGAAGCCGGTGGCTACGCCGTGCCCGAGACGCTCGAGGACTTCTACGCCCTGAACGACGAGATGATCGCCAACGGCGACGTCCCGTTGTGCGTCGGCACGGAGTCCGGCCCGGCGACGGGCTGGCCGTTCACGGACTGGACCGAGGAGATCATCCTGCGCGAGAACGGGCTCGACTACTACAACGGTTGGGTCGCCCACGACACGCCGTTCAACGACGCCCCGGTCGTCGACGCGATGACGCAGGTCTCTGACCTGTGGGCAACCGAAGGCGCTGTCTTCGCCGCGGGTGGTTCGATCTCGGCGACGCCGTTCGGTGACAACGCCGGAGCGCTCGTCGACGGCGAGTGCATGATGCACCGCCAGGCCAACTTCTTCGCCTCCTTCTTCCCAGAGGGCACGGCGTTCGGCGACGGGGAGGGCGAGATCGACACGTTCTACTTCCCCGGTTCCAGCGCCGAGGAGAGCCCGGTGCTCGTCGCCGGCACCAGTGCTGCGTCGTTCCGCGACGCACCAGAGGTGTGGGCAGTGATGGAGTACTACGGCTCGTCCGAGTACGCCGACAACCGCCAGGTGGCACAGCTCGCCCGCTTGGGCGGCGAGCCCGGCGGTGACCTCATCTCGGGCTACCTGTCGGCCAACCTCAACGCCAACCAGGACAACTACAGCCCACTCGAGCAAGGCTTCCTCGAGGTGCTCGCTACCGGCGATCCTGCCGGCTTCGACGGCTCGGACCAGATGCCGGGCGAGGTCGGCTCCGGCACGTTCTGGCGTGAGGCAACGGCACTCGTCAACGGCGAGACCGACCCGCAAGCGGCGGCCGACGCCATCGAGGACTCGTGGCCGACCTGAGTTGATGTAGGGCGTGCCTCGCCGGCACGTCCTGACCTGTGGTGTGGTGG
>JACDGA010000384.1 GCA_013815505.1 Acidimicrobiia bacterium | reverse complement strand
CCCCGATGGCGTCGTCCCAGATGTTGACACGACGGTGCGGCACGCCGCGACGGCGGAGTTGGCGGAGAAGCGAGGAGCAGAACATGCAGCCCGGACGCCAGTAGACGACGATCTCGCACGGGCGTCGGCAGGACATCGAGTTGGACACGTCGCGGTGGCGCCTTGAATCCCCGGATGCCGCGAGTGATGCCACGTCAGCTGCTCCTCGTCGTGTACGCCGCGGCGTCGCCGGTGATCGCGACGCCAGCCGCGTCGCCGGCTTGCTCGACGTCGAGGCTCGTGAAGACAGCGGCCGATGTGACGCAGCGACGATCTCGCGCATCGACGATCTCGGCGCAGGTGCGGATGAGTCGTCCGTCGACGTCGTCGATCCAAGCTCGCACGGTGTGGTCGCGATCGATCTTGACGGGCCGCTCGAAGCGGCTCGTGGTCTCCGTGGTGACGGCGAAGCGGCCGGCGATGGCGATCGCTGCCCAGGCCATCACCTCGTCGAGGATCGCCAGCGACACACCGCCGTGCACATACTGCGGGGCGCCGGAGAACCGCTCGTCGAGTGAGAACTCGGCGACGACTCGCTGCGCCGCGACGTCGTGGTGGAACGGGATCTGGAGTCCCGCGGCGTTGCGAGGCTCGCATACGAAGCAACTCGAATCGAAACCCCACCCGTCGTTGGTGAGCGGGCGCAGCCGATCGACGGTCATGTCCTGGAAACCCGCGCCACGTCGGGAATCTTCCCGGTGACCGTCACACTGCGGGCCGCGGAATGTCGCCGGTCGCAGTCGGGTTTCCATCCTCGTGACTCGCTCCTACGACTTGGCGGTGATCGGTGGCGGCGCCGGAGGCCTGGTCGCGGCCCGTGAGGCGCGGCGCCGCGGCGCGAGCACGGTGATCGTGCAGGACGGACCGGTCGGCGGCGACTGCACGTTCACCGGGTGCGTCCCTTCGAAAGCGCTCCTCGCTGCCGCCGCCGCCGGCGTGTGCTTCGACGAGGCGATGGCTCGCGTCCACCGAGCGATCGCACGCATCGCCGCTACCGAAGACGCCGCTGCCCTCGCGGCCGATGGCATCGACGTGATCGATGGATTCGCCCGCTTCACCTCGCCGACGTCGGTCGACGTGGACGGCCGGCGGATCCGCTCGAGACGGTTCGTCGTCGCCACGGGAGCACGGCCGGCGATGCCCCCGATCTCCGGTCTCCGCGAGGCGGCGCCATTGACCAACGAGGACCTGTTCGATGTGTCGGCCCGCCCAGAGTCGATGATCGTGCTCGGTGGCGGACCTGTCGGCTGCGAGATGGCCCAGGCGTTCGCCCGCCTCGGCACCCGCATCACGCTGATCGAAGCGGTCGACCGGATCCTGCCCGGCGAAGAGGTCGAGGCCTCACGGGTCGTCGCCGCGGCGCTCGCTGCGGACGGTGTCGACGTCCGCAGTGCCTCGACGGTGGAAGGGGTGAAGCGCGGCGGCGATGGGCGGGTGTGCGTGGACCTCGACGACGGCTCATCGGTCACCGCCGCCGAGCTCCTCGTCGCGACCGGACGGACTCCGTCGGGTCACGGGTTCGGACTGGGGGAGATCGGCGTCGAGATCGACCAGCGTGGTGCGGTGGTCGTCGAGGACACGATGGCAACCACCGTCGAGGGCATCTGGGCGGTCGGTGACGTCACGGGGGGCATCCAGTTCACCCACGCCGCCGGGCGCATGGGCTGGGTCGCAGCTTCGAACGCGTTGTCCAAGCTGGCGAAGGTCCGCCGGTTCCGCTTCGACGCCGCCACCGTCCCGTGGGCCACGTTCACGAGCCCAGAGGTCGGCCGCGTCGGGCTCACCGAGACCGAAGCCGCCGCCGCGCACCCGACCGCACGCGTCGCGCATCTGCCACTCGACCACGTCGATCGCGCCGTCGCGGTCGGCGCCGATCGCGGCTTCGTGAAGCTCATTGCCGCGCCGAAGCGCGGATTCGGCCACCTCGGCGGCGGACGACTCGTGGGAGCGACCGTGGTGGCACCCACCGGTGGCGACCTCGTCCACGAGGCCGCGCTCGCCATGCAGACCAACATGTTCGTCGGCCGACTCGCCCAAACCACCCATGCCTATCCGACCTGGGCGCTGGCCATGCAGCAGGCAGCACTGCAGTTCTTCGGTCGCGGAGCAGGTCTCAGCGCCCGTCCGGTGCGGTCTCAAAGGTCGAGCTGACCGTCGGCCTTGCGGCAACGGAACCAGGCATGTCTGTCCTTCGAGGGGTCGAGCATCTGCGGTACCGCGGGTATCTCGACGCACACGTCGACGGCGAGCTCGACGACAGCCGGCTCGCTCACGCGGTAGTGGACCACGTGACGCGGTGCCCAATGTGCGATCGCGCGGCGCGCACGACGATGGTGGTAAAGCACCGGCTGTCGCTGCGCCGGTTCCTCCCCTCGCACGCGGCCAACCGCGTGCAACGGGACGAGCGGTGACGGCGGCGGGCCAGGCAGCAGGTCATCGAGCGCCGGTGTCATTCGCCGATGATTGCCGAGTCCGGGCGGAAGGCCGACCAGGCGAACCAGAACGTGTCGACGTGTGGAACTGCCTCGAGTTTCGTACCGGCGAGCGGTCCTGCGACAGCGTTGCCGAGCAAGTTCCATGTCGAGCCGGTCTGGTCATCGACGAACCCGCCGTGACCTGCGCTGAACGTGAGCGCTTGCCCGCCGGCCCGGGGGATGAACACGCCGGTCGCACCGATGTCGTCACCGCCTGCGACGTCGCTGGCATCGAGCGCCGACGCCGTGCCTGGCTCCCAGAAGA
>JACDGA010000383.1 GCA_013815505.1 Acidimicrobiia bacterium | reverse complement strand
ATCGAGCCCGACGTGATCTGCATGGCGAAGGGCATCGCCTCTGGCTTCCCCTTCTCGGCGCTGGGCATGCGCCGCGAGCTCGACGATGCCTGGCCTCGCGGCAGCCACGGCGGCACGTACGGCGGCAACCCGATCGGTTGCGCCGCCGCGCTGGCGACGATCGCCGTGATGACGGCGCCCGGTTTCCTCGACAACGTCGTCGAGCGCGGGCGTCAGCTCACCGACGGCCTCCAACAGCTCGCCGCCGACGAGGCGTCGGGGATCCGTCAGGTGCGCGGACCTGGTCTGATGGTCGGCACCGAGTTCCACGACGGCGCTCGCGCCGCCGCCGTCGCCGCCCACTGCCTCGCCGAGGGACGGATGATCTTGATGACAGCGGGCACCGGTGGTCGCTGCGTGCGCTGGATGCCGCCCCTCGTCGTCACCGCCGACGAGATCGACGAAGGCCTCACCATCTTCGCTGCTGCGTTGAAAGGCGCGTGAACGACGAGCCCGCAGCGTCACGTGCCGAGGGAAGCGCCAGCGACGAGGCACACGCGGCGCGAGGAGAAAGCGCAGCGGACGACGAGCCCGCAGCAGCACGGCTACGCGTACATGGACTCGATTTCTGTCGCGTAGCGGGCGTTGATGCCTCGACGCTTGAGCTTCGAGGTGGGGGTGAGGACGTCGCTGTCGGGGAGCCACTCCTCACCGACGACCGTGAAGCGCTTGATCTGCGCCGCCGTGGCGAACTTGCGGTTCGCCTCGTCGACGCCGCGCTGGATCTCGGCGATCACCTCGGGGTCGTCGGCGAGCTCGCGCAGCGACACGCCGTCGCGATCGTAGGCGAGCGCCCACACCGACGCCGCCTCCGGGTCGAGGGCGAGGATTGCCGAGACGAACTTGCGGTCGTCGCCGATGGCGACGGCCTGGCCGACGAGAGAGATCAGCTTCAGCGCCGATTCGAGGTTGGCGGGGCTGATGTTCTTGCCGCCCGACGTGATGATCAGCTCCTTCTTGCGGTCGACGATGCGTACGTATCCGTCGTCATCCATCTCGCCGATGTCGCCCGAGTGCAGCCAGCCGCCGATGAGCGTCTCGTCGCTCTTGCCGGGATCCTTGAAGTAGCCCTGGAACACGTTGCCGCCGCGGCAGACCACCTCGCCGTCGTCGGCGATGCGGACGTCGCAGGCAGGGATCGCCTGGCCGACACTGCCGGGCCGATTGGCGTGCGGCGACCAGCACATCGGTCCGCTCGACTCGCTCATCCCGTATATCTCCGACAGCGGCACGCCGATGGCGTTGAACCACTCCAGCACCTCGCGAGCGATGGGTGCCGCTCCGGTGACGGCGATCTCGAGCGCGTCGAGCCCGACCATCTGGCGCACCTGGGCGAACGCGGCGTCGTCGAGGAACTGGCGCGTCGCGCGCTGGTCGTCGGTGATCGTGCCGTCGCGCTCGGCCTGCACGATCTCGCTCGCTGCGGCGACGCCGTCGTCGAACTGCGCCTTGCGCTCGGCGTCGCCGGCCAGTGCGGCGTTGAGCCCGCTGTAGAGCTTCTCGTAGACGCGCGGCACGCCGAACATGATCTCGGGGCGCACCTCCTTGAGGTACGACGTCAGCTGGCCCGCATCGGGGCAGCAGTGAACGTGGTAGCCGAGGATCGCCGACTGGTAGTGGCTCATCATCCGCTCGGCGATGTGTGCCATCGGCAGGTAGGACAGCACCCGTCGCGGGGCGTGCTCCGGCAGGCCGATGCAGCGGCGCAGCTGCTCCACCGTGTACACGACGTTGTACTGGCTGATCATCACGCCCTTCGGTGGTCCGGTCGTTCCGCTCGTGTAGATCAGGGTGGCGATGTCGTCGGGCGACGTCGTCGCAGCGAGCGCGTCGAGGTCGCCACGATCGTTCCCGTCGTGGAGGAGGTCGGCGGCGTCGATGACCCCGTCGGGGAGCCCGTCCGCAGGCGGGTCGATGACGAACAGGTGCGTCAGGTCGGGGAGCTGGTCGCGCACCGAGACGAGGCGCTCCAGGAACGTGTCGCCCTCGACGATGGCGACCCGCGCCTCGGCATGACCTGCGAGGTAGGCGATCTCGTCGGGTGCCGACGAGTTGTAGATGCTGACGGGCGTCGCGCGCACGAACTGGGCGGCGAGGTCGAGCCAGTGGAAGTCGGGGCGGTTGCGCATCATCAACAGCACCCGGTCGCCCTCGCCGATCCCGAGCGACGCAAGCCCGGCCGCTGCCCTGGCGACCAGGTCGCCGACCTCGCCCCACGTCCACGAGTCCCATCCGCCGTCGCCGTTCATCGACTGCACTGCAGCGTCGTCGGGGTGTGCCGCAAGGAGGTCGAGGAAGCGGCGCGGAACCGTCAGCCCCTCCACCTCCGCATCGAGCTCGGTGATCGTGATCGGCGTCGAACCGGTGGTCTCCTCGTGGGACATGGCGGCGAGTCTCGCACGATTGGGCACACCCGACCCAGAGGTGGAACGCTGCCGAGATGAGCACCGCCGTGATCGTCGAAGCCGTGAGGACTCCCCTGGGGAGACGGAACGGACGGCTGCGAGAGTGGCATCCGGTCGACCTCGCGGGGGAGACGCTGAAGGCGCTCACCGACCGCAGCGGCGTCGATCCCGCCGAGATCGACGACGTGATCATGGGCTGCGTGATGCAGGTCGGCGAGCAGGGCATCAACATCGCCCGCAACGCCGTGCTCGCCGCCGGTTGGCCAGAGGACATCCCCGGCACGACGATCGACCGCCAGTGCGGATCGAGCCAGCAGGCCGCCCACTTCGCTGCGC
>JACDGA010000382.1 GCA_013815505.1 Acidimicrobiia bacterium | reverse complement strand
CGCACGGGTCGCTCGCCACCGTGCTGCGCTACGTCGATGCCCGCGTGATCGACGGCGCCTGCGCTGCCGTTCCTGTCCGACGCGACCAGATCGGTACCAACGGCCTGATCGACGATCCCAGCGTCCGCGACGAGTTCCGTCGCGTGATCGACGCGCTCGCCACCGCGACGGATTAGACGAGCGCTGGCGCGAGCCGACGCCAGTCGTCACGCGGAAACTGGCTGAGGTCGTCGGTGAGCACCTGGACACACACGTGGTCGGCGCCAGCGTCGCGCTGGTCCTGCACGCGACGGGCGATGGTGGCTTCGTCGCCCCACGCGACGAGGGCATCAACGAGCCGGTCACTGCCACCGTCGGCGACATCCTCGTCGGTGAACTCGAGCCGCTTCCAGTTGTTCACGTAGTTCGGCAAACCGAGGTACGTCGCGAGATGCTGGCGAGCGATCGACCGCGCACGGTCGGCGTCGGTCTCGAGCACGACACCCTGCTCGACGGCGACGACCGGGCCGTCACCAAGCGCGACGCGTGTGCGTGCCGTGTGCTCGGGCGTGACGAGGTATGGATGCGACCCGGCGGTTCGGCTGCGCGCCAGTTCGAGCATCTTCGGCCCGAGCGCGGCAAGCACCCGCGACCCGGGTGCCAACGGCGGCGACGCCGCGTCGAGCCCGTCGAGGAACTCGCGGGTGCGGGCGAGCGGCCGTTCATAGGTGCCGGGCTCGTTGACCCGATCGATGAGCGGAGCGTGACTGACCCCGATTCCCACGAGGAATCGATCGCCGTGCTCGCCCGTCAGTTCGGCGTGGACACGCGCCGTGTCGTCTGGCTCGTGCATCCACAGGTTCAGGATCCCGGTGGCGACGACCGCCGACGTCGTCGCTGCGAGAAGATTGCCGACGGCGCCGAACACGTCACCGCCGATGTCGGGGACCCACAGCACTGAATACCCCAGCTCGTCGAGCTCGGCTGCCGACTCCGCAGCCTCGGCCGCGTCGCCGTAGCGCAACGTCGAACTCCACACTCCGGTTCCTCGCACGATCACGTCACGAGCATGGCAGCTCGAAACCCCCGGATCGTGACGAGGCCGGTCCGGACGATCAGCGGATGACTTCGAGGGGCTCGCCGCAGGCGTCACAGCGGGCGACCGAGCGGCAGCGCATCGAGCCGAACAGCGCTGTCGTGCGGACGGCTGCGACGCCGCAGCGAGGGCACGGCGGCGACCGCTCGCCGAGCTGGACGGCGACCGTGAAACCCTCGCCCAGCGCGACGCGGCCGGCGTCGGTGATCCGCTCGGGCGTCCACACCGGCGAATGGAGAAACTCGGCCGAGGCGTCCGGCCAACCGGCATCGACAAGCGCACGCTCGACGTCGGCGCGGATGATCGCGAGCGCCGGGCAGCCGAGGAACGTCGGGATCAGCCCGACGGTGACCCGTCCGCCATCGACATCAACGGACTCGACAAGACCGAGATCGACGATCGAGACGCCGGGATACTCAGGATCATCGACACGGGCGAGCACCTCGAGCACGCTCGCCGTCGCAGCGCTGGTCTCGATCACGTGCACGATCGCTCAGGCCGCCGGGCGCTCGGCAACGGTCTCGAGCGCCTCACGCACCCAGCGCGTGTCGTTCCAGTGCGCCGCCGCGCCGCCGATGCGACGCGCGCTGTCGGGACCGAGGTTGGCGAGCGTCGCCTTCAGCGGTTCCCAGTCGATCTCGCCGGTGACCCATCTCCCCGTCTCGGCGTCACGGTGGAGGTCGGGATCGGGCGGCACGAACCCGTAGCCCATCAGCAGGGTGGCGTACTTCTGCACGAACTTGTCTCGCAGCGCGTCGTTCGTCTCCGACTTGATGCGCCATCGCAGCAGCACGTCGTCGGGCTTCGACGGCGGCCCGAACATGTGCAGCGTGGGCCACCACCAGCGATCGAGCGCCGCTTGGAACATCGTGCGCTGGATGTCCGTCCCCTCGGCGAAGATCAGCAACATCTCCTCGCCGTGGCGCATGTGGAAGCCCTCTTCGACGATGATGCGCTTCAGGATGCGCCGGTAGGGCCCGTACGAGCACTGCTTGAACACGGCCTGCTGCGAGATCAGCGCGCCGGCGTCCACAAGGTAGGCGATGGCGACCTGGTCCGCCCACGTGACGGCCTGGTAGTGGAACACGTTATGGAACCGGCCGCGCCCGGCGAACAGGTCCTCCAGCATCTCCGACCGAGACTTGACGCCCATGTCGGCGGCCACCATGTAGAGCAAGTGGGCATGGCCGATCTCGTCCTGGGTCTTGGCGAGGACGGCCATCTTGCGACGAAGACCCGGTGCCCGAGGGATCCAGTCGCGCTCGGTGAGGCCGCCCATCAGCTCGGAGTTGGCGTGCAGCTCGATGAAGCGGAACACCGCATCGCGGTACTCGTGCGGCACGTCGTCCACCGGCTCGACGATGCCGCCACCGGCGACGAACTCGTCGAAGTCGGCCATCGACCCCCACGATCTTCCCATCGCGCCGAGCCTACGCCTCAGCCCACAGGCGACACGCCGCGGGCACGGGCGATCACGAGCGCCACCGCGGCGCCGATCACCAGGCTCGGACCGAACGGGACGTGACGCTGGCGCGTGACCAGCCCTGCCGACGCGGCAATGAGCGAACCGACGAACAGCCCGACGAGGGACGACGCGGTGTCGATCAATCCGATCGCCGTCCCGAGTGCAACACCCGCCTTGACGTCACCGAAGCCCATTCCCGCCGGCGAGACGAGGTGGAGCACGAGCAGTGGGCCGGCGAACGC
>JACDGA010000381.1 GCA_013815505.1 Acidimicrobiia bacterium | reverse complement strand
TTTCGCGCTTCGCCTCGTCTCCACGTCCGTGACTGAACGAATGGTGCTGATCGACGGAGTGGAACTGTGCGTGGAGAGCTTCGGCGAGGAGGCGGACGGTCCGGTGCTCCTGATCAGCGGCATCGCAACGTCGATGGATCAGTGGGACGCTGCGTTCTGCGAACGTCTCGCAGGCCATGGTCGCTTCGTCATCCGCTATGACCATCGCGACACGGGATGATCCGTCACCTCACCACCCGGCCGACCGAACTACACGTCTGACGAACTGGCGACCGACCCGCTGCGCGTGCTCGACGCGCTGGACATCGATCGCGCGCACGTCGTCGGGGTGTCGATGGGTGGGGGGATCGCGCAGCAGCTCGCTGCGCGGCACGCCGCGCGAGTGCGCACCATCACGCTCATCGCCACCAGCCCCGCCGGCGAGCGCAGCGACTGCCACCGCCCGCGCCAGCTGCAGGCGCGAATCACTTCGCTGCGGACGATGGTTCAGCCCCGCCGTTCCGTCTCGCCGACATCGATGTGCCGACCCTCGTCCTCCACGGCACCACAGACCCGCTGTTCCCCTTCCCCCACGGTGAGGCGCTCGCAACCGAGATACCCGGCGCGTCGCTCGTCGCGCTGGAGGGGATGGGACACGAGGCGCCACCCGCCCAGCTGTGGGACGTCGTGATCCGGGCGATCGCCGATCACACCGCCGGCAGCTGATCGGTCTTGCCGGGATCCGCCGCAACGACGGCGGCCGCTCGCGTGACAGAATCGACGCCGATGGCGACGAAGGCAGCGATCCTGATCGAGAGCCTGACGGGCAACACGTGGAAGGCCGGGGAGAAGGTGGCCGGGCTGTTGTCGCAGGAGGGGTGGAGCATCACCGGCCTCAACCGCATGCGCGAACCCGACCACGCCGCGATCCAGGACGCCGACATGGTGCTGCTCGGCACATGGGTGCACGGAATGTTCGTCGTCGGTCAGGCGCCGTGGGGGCTGGCGACGCTGCGTAGCCTCCCTGCGATGCGCGACAAGAAGGCCGCCGTGTTCTGCACGTTCGCGCTCAACCCCGGCAACAGCCTGCAGAAGATGACGAGGGCCGCGTGGACGCTCGGTGCGGACGTCATCGGGGGCCTCGCGCTCAGCCGCAGCAAGCTCGACGAGCACTGCGAGATCTTCGCCGAGCGGCTCGTCGTCGCCTCGCCGGCAACGTCAGCGCCCACAGTCGCCGCCCCCTGAGGGGCCGCTGCGGTCAGCCGGTCGCGTTGCGGAGGTCGATCACCAGCCTGAGGTCGGCGACACGGAGAAAGACACCCGGTGGAGGTGCGAGGTCGGTGACCCCGAGCCGCCGACCGTCGCAGTCGGTGAAGGTCGACGTGCCCGGTTGCTGGCGAACGGGGCAGGCGTCGGTGCGGTCCGCCGGATACGCCCAGTAGACGATCCAACCCTGCCTCGGGTCGTCGCCCGTGTGGTCGAGCACGATGTTGCGCTTCGCGCTCGACGTGTTGAGCCCGCGCATCAGCAGCGGCCCGTCCTCCGCGATGGTCTCGCTGAGCGGCTCGACGCGGCCGACCTCGTACGTGGTGGGAAACAACGTCTCACTGCGCTCGCCGCCGCCATCGGTGATGAACGCGGCGATCCCGAACGTGGCGAGACCGAGCACGGCGAAGAAGGCGAGGCCGCCGAGCACCGGCACGACGGCGCGAGCAAGCGGGGAGCGCAGCCGAGGGAGTGCCACCACGCCATTGTGGCCCGTCCCTGCCCAGAACCCCTAGGGTGACCGATTCGTGAAGCGTCCGTACCGAGTCGTCGTGGCCAAGCCAGGCCTCGACGGTCACGACCGTGGCGCGAAGACGATCACGCGGGCGCTGCGCGATCACGGGTTCGAGGTGATCTACACCGGGTTGCACCAGTCGCCCGAGCAGATCGCCGAGACGGCGCTCGTGGAGGACGTCGACGCCATCGGCCTCTCGCTGCTCTCGGGAGCGCACCTCACGCTGTTTCCTCGCGTCTTCGAGGAGCTCACGACACGAGGGCTCGACGACCTGCTCGTGTTCGGGGGCGGCGTGATCCCCGAGGCCGACGCGACGAAGCTGAAGGAGCAGGGCGTCGCCGCGGTCTTCGGCCCCGGATCGTCGCTGCGCGAGATCAGCCACTGGCTGGAGACACAACTCGACGAAAGGGAGGACCTCTAGATGGACCTTTTCGAGTACCAGGGCAAGCAGTACTTCGCCCGGTACGACATCCCGGTCAGCGCCGGTGACGTCGCCACGACGGTCGACGAGGCCGTCGCTGCCGCCGAGGCTGCCGAGTACCCAGTCGTCGTCAAGGCGCAGGTGCAGGTCGGCGGGCGCGGCAAGGCCGGTGGCATCAAGCTCGCCAACGATGCCGACGAGGTGCGTGAACACGCCGGCAACATCCTCGGCATGGACATCAAGGGCCACGTCGTCGAGCGGCTCTGGGTCGAGCACGCCTCGGACATCGACGAGGAGTACTACGCCAGCTTCACGCTCGATCGAGCGGCGAAGCTGCACCTGCTGATGCTGTCGGCGAAGGGCGGCGTCGACATCGAAGAGGTCGCCGAGACCGATCCCGACGCGATCGTGAAGCTGCACATCGATCCCGTCGACGGGCTCTCGACCGAGGTCGCCCGGCAGGCAGCCGTGGAGGCCAAGATCCCCGAGCGAGCGGTCGACGGCGTCGCCGGGATCCTCGTCCAGCTTTATCGCTGCTTCACCGAGGGCGACTGCGACCTCGCCGAGATCAACCCGCTGATCCTCAAGCCGGCTCGGCCGGGA
>JACDGA010000380.1 GCA_013815505.1 Acidimicrobiia bacterium | reverse complement strand
CACCGACGGCGACCACCCCGGTGTCGCGGCCCTCATCGGTGGACACCGCCAGCGTCACCGTGCCGGCGATCACGGCACCGAGGATGGTGATGGCGATCGGTCGGGACATCACTCGACACAGTACTCGTCGTGCCCTCCGAAGGGGTGGTGGATCGTCACGAAACCGACATGATCGCGACGGGGAGACCGAGCCCCGCGACCTCGCGCACCGTGGCGATCCGCCTGCCCGGCTGCACGGCGTCCTTCGGCTCAGAGATCGCCGCAGGCCCGAGCAACACGACGGCAGCAGCGAGGTCACCACAGTTGAACGCCACGCCGAAGAACGACACCGTGTCGACGTCACCGTGCTCGACGAGCTCGACGACGACACCGGCGAGGCGATGGAACGCCTGGCGCATCGGCCCCGCTTCGCGCACGCGTCGGCACGGCGCACCCGTGGCCGACTCGAGGGCCGCGCTCGTGCGCATCAGGTCGTCCGTCGTGATCACGACATGGTCGACCTCGTACACGCCGTTGCGGTGCTCGACGAGCACCGGGTCCGGCGCGTCGACCGCCACGGTTGGCACCCCGTCGATGTCGAACCGGTCTCCGGCCGGTCGGCTCAGTCCGCTCAACTCCCACTCCCGGAGGCCGGGGCGGTCACCGTCGAGGCGCACGCCTGCGCCGTGCAACGGGATCCGACCCTCGACGACGACGAACCCGAGCCGCTGCCACGGTGCCGCCTCTCCCCCGACGACGAGCGACTCGACCCGCACACTCATCGGTGCACCATGGCCGTGTGGCCGAACGACAGGGACGACGGGCGGTGCACCAATGACCGCTTCGCTGCTGCGCAGCGGCGCACCGTAACGATGGTTCGCTCGCGGGGCTCGCTCACTGGCGCACCGCCCCGTCCGTCTCTGCGACGAGATCGAGCAATGCCGCCAGCGTGTCGAGCTGCTCTACACGATCGCCGCCGAGCTTCGCCTGAAGCGTCGTCACCCCGGCATCGCGGTAGCTGCGGAGTCGCTCGCGCACCATCTCCGGCGTGCCGATCAGGTTCGTCCGCATCCCGAGCTCGAGCGGCACACGCCGTGCCGCCTCCTCGCGACGGCCGGCGAGCCACAGCTCCTGCACCGCCCGCACGTCGTCGCCGTAGCCCTGACGGGAGAACGCGGCGTTGTAGAAGTTGGTGGCTCGCGATCCCATCGCCCCGATCGTGAAGGCATAGCCGTCGGCGTGGCGACGCGCCGCCTCGTCCACGTCCTCGGTGAATTCGACCGCGACGGGCACGACGAGATCGAGGTCGGCCACGTCTCGCCCGGCTCGCGCGGCGCCGGCGCGTAGCGGCTCGAGGAACGCGGCCGCCGACTCGGGGATGAACGCGTTGCCGAGCCAGCCGTCGGCGAGCTCGCCCGTCAGCTCGAGGTTGCGCGGCCCGAGCGCAGCGACGTAGATCGGCACGTCGGTGGGGGCGAGCATCGAGCGGATCGTCTTGCCCTCGCCACCCGGTAGCGGCAGCCGGTACACCGATCCCTGGTGTTGCAGGCGGTCGCCGCGGGCGATCGCCCGCACCACGTCGATGGTGTCGCGAGTGGCCCCGAGCGGCGACGGGAATCGCACGCCGTGCCAACCCTCCATGACCTGCGGACCGCTCGTGCCGAGCCCGAGCCGGAACCGTCCGCCCGACAGCAGCTGCATCGACATCGCCGACATCGCCAGCATCGCAGGGCTGCGAGCGCCGATCTGGGCGATGCCGGTGGCGAGGCCGATCCGCTCGGTGCGGGCGGCGAGGTAGGCGAGCGGCGTGAGCGCGTCCTGACCCCACGCCTCCGGCACCCACACCGAGTCGACGCCGAGACGCTCTGCGTCGACGACGAACTCGACGTCCTCGTCGCTGCTGATCATTGCCCCGACGGCGACTCGCACGTGGCGAGCGTAACGATCGCCCTTGCTACGATGCTCTGGCGTGAGCGACGCGCCAACCGAGCTGCGCCTCGTCGATCGTCCCGGCACGGAGGCGACGATCCACGTCGACGCGTCCCCCGAGGCGGTGTGGGCGCTCGTCAGTGACGTGACGATGCCCGTCCGGTTCAGTGACGAGCTGCACGAGGTGCGATGGCTCGACGGCGCCGAGAGGCCCGCCGTCGCAGCCCGCTTCGTCGGACGCAACCGGCACGCAGCGGTCGGCGAGTGGGAGACGACGTGCACGATCACGCGCTGTGACCCACCGCGAGAGTTCGCATGGGCCGTCGAGGATCCCGACGATCCGGTCGCCGACTGGGGGTTCTCGTTGACACCCGATGACGGCGGCACGCGCCTTACGCAGTGGGTGCGGTTCGGTACGGCTCGCAGCGGGCTGAACCCGGCGATCGAGGCGATGCCCGACAAGGAGTCGAAGATCCTGCACGGCCGGCTGGGACAACTCCGAGCGAACATGGAGCGCAACCTGGCGGGCATCGCCGGCGAGCTCGGCGCTCAGGACGCGTCGGCGATCGACCAGCCGAGCTGATCTGCGAGGAACGTCAGCGCGTCGGCCACCTCGGCCGCACGAAGATGCACCGGCTTGCCGACACCGTGGCCGGCGTCGCGCTCCTCCACGAGCAGCACCGGGCGGTCGGACGCCGCCGACGACGTCGCGTGCTGCAGCGCGGCAGTCATCTTGCGGGCGTGGAGCGGATGCACCCGTGAATCCCCTGTCGCACACGTGAGCAGCACCGCTGGGTAGGGCGTGCCGTCGACCACGTGGTGATACGGCGAGTAGGCGCGAAGCCAAGCGAACTCCTCGGCGACATCGGGGTCGCCGTACTCACT
>JACDGA010000379.1 GCA_013815505.1 Acidimicrobiia bacterium | reverse complement strand
ACCAGGTTGTAGACATTGGGACTCCAGTTCTGGATGGTCGTGTACGTGACACGGGCGCTCGGTTTGACGATGATCTCCACCACCGCCGAGTGCAGTGAGTCGCTGGAGTACACGGGCGCCGAGCAGCCCTCGATGTAGTGAACTTGGGAACCCTCGTCGGCGATGATCAGCGTGCGCTCGAACTGGCCGGCGTTCTCGGAGTTGATCCGGAAGTACGCCTGCAGCGGCATCTCGCACTCCACGCCCGGCGGGACGTAGACGAACGATCCGCCAGACCACACAGCCGTGTTGAGGGCTGCGAACTTGTTGTCTCCAGGCGGGATGACCGAGCACGATGGCCCCGACGAACCCGCCGCTGCCGAACGGAGCGCTATTGACCTGACTCTGCCGCAAGCCGACGCCGCATGCGCCGTCGCCGGAGACGCCGACCTCGTCCTCGTCGTCGGCCCGGCCGGCACCGGCAAGACCACCGCGCTCCGCCCGGCCCAACCTGCCGTCGCTGGACTACAGCAAGCTTTCCGCTCACATCGCTGGTGATCCAGACCTCGAGGTCGCAAGTGGCTTCGCCAATACGGATAAGCACCACACTCGCCACGGGCCTGATCCGCTCAAGGTCAAGATCTCGAACACCTTGACTGGACCGACAGGTGCCCGGGTGACGCTCACGTACTCGTCGCCAAAGCGGACGGTTCAGACCTGCGACGCGTTGGACCTCGCAGAACGCTGCCTCCAAAGCTGGCGGGCCTTCTTGACTAGCCAAGGCATTGCGCTGCCGTAGCCGCCGTGGGGATCCGGCCTCCGCTCCGCAGCGGAAAGGGTCAAGGTGTGACGGCTCGCAGGCCTCTTGCGACCGCACGAAGCTCATCCGGGGGGACGGCGCCCATCCGGCGGTACCGGACGCTGCCGAGCGGGTTATCCGGCTGTCGTTATCGGGCTGCCCTGGGGAAGATGTCGTCGGGTCGCGTCGCCTCGAAGCACGACGAGCGGTCGACCCGGATCCATGAGTACCGTGGGACGCAGCTCGGCGCTGCGTCGGCCGCTCACCCGGCGACCTCGCCCGAGCGACGAGGAGGCCCACATGCCCGGCGTGGCGATCATCACCGAAGCCTGCGTTGACGTGAAGGACCGTGCCTGCGTCGACGTCTGCCCCGTGCAGTGCATCTACGAGTTCGACCCGTCGACCAACCAGCTGGTCTCCGAGATCGAAGCCGGCAGCGGCGTGGTCGAAAACTCCCACCAGCCGTCGCCAGACTCGATCGCCATCTTCGGGGACGGCCTGCTCTACGTCAACGTCGACGAATGCACCTCCTGCACCGCCTGCTACCAACCCGACGTCTGCCCCGTCGGTGCCATCTACTCTGAGGAGCACGTCCCCAACGGCAGCACCGTGACGACGTACAACGCGGCCGACACCGCCAAGGGTCACGATCACACATTCTTCGTCCAACTCACCCGCGACGTGTTCGGCGACTAGCGCCACGGTCCTTCCGGCCGAACCGGCGCAGCCGACTGCCGGCGGTCTCGGATGCATCCGCCCGCTGCGGTGTCCCGCGTTACTCGGACGCGCCCGCGAGCTCCTCGGCGTGCCGGGCGGTGAGACTGGGAACGTGTCCGAGCGAGGCGCAGATGAGCCCGGCGGGAAGACGGACTGGGTGGCGTGGCACAGTTCGTACTCGGACGCCAGCTCATCGTTGTCTCGCCGGCTGGCCGTCGTTCGTGTCCGCATTGGCGACGTCCTCGACGCGGTCGAAGGACGCGGACCGATCCGGATCCTCAGCCTGTGCGCCGGCGACGGTCGTGATCTGTTGCCCGAACTGGCGGCGCGACGGGCCTTGCGGGCCACGACGACGCTGGTCGAGCGCGACGACCGACTCGCCGCAGCCGCCCGAACGGCTGCCTCAGGACTGGCCGGCGTCCAGATACGACAGGGCGATGCCGGCGACACGGCGACATTCCGGGATGTGCTCCCAGTCGATCTGCTTCTGCTCTGCGGCATCTTCGGCAACATCTCGACCGCCGACATCCACGCCACCGTGACCGCCGTGCCCTCGATGCTCGCCACCGGCGGGACCGTGATCTGGACCCGCGGCTGGTTCGCGCATGAGGACCTACGACCGACGATCCGAGACTGGTTCGCCCACGCTGGTCTAATGAGGTCGCCTTCGACGGCGATCCCGAGCGCTTCGGTGTAGGCGTGGCCTCTGCGAGCAACGAGCCGGCGAGCAAACGGATCGTCCCCTCCCGCCTGTTCACCTTCACTCGATGAGAGCGCGGGACTGCCGGCGTTCGGTGGCACCGGGTAGGTGACGTTTGGGGATGTTGTTATCGGGCGGTATCGGTGCAGGAGATGTGCCGATGGCGCGCATGGGTCCAGTACTCGGGGCGACTGTCATTCCTGAGCGGTGTCGATAAGGCCCGAGCCGGGTCAAGATCAGCAGCAGCTGGACGCGATTTCGATCGCGGCAACCGCTGCGGCCGAACCGATCGTCGAGGTGTGCTCACGCATCGGTCACGACACGAATGACGGCAGGTCGATGCGGCTCATGTCACCAACCTAGGCCTTCTCCTGCGGATGAAGGTCAAGGGGTACGATCGAGAAGATGTTGATCGGGCAAGTTGCTGACGCACTCGGGATCCCGACCAGAACGATTCGGTTCTACGAGCGCAAGGGACTCGTCCCGGAACCCCAACGCGCCGACAACGGGTACCGCGTCTACGACAACACCACGCTCGCCCGGTTGGGATTCATCCGCAGCGCCCAGGCTGCGGGACTCACGCTCGCCGAGATCGCAAGCATC
>JACDGA010000378.1 GCA_013815505.1 Acidimicrobiia bacterium | reverse complement strand
CTGATCAGCGGCGACCGCCAGTCGTACCTGCGCCAGGATCCCGACTGGACACCGACCTACGGAACAAGCTCAGACTTCACCGCCGTCGATCTCCTCCGTGCGGCCGGCGTGGTCGCCATCCTCTGACCACGTCCGACCGCACTACCTACCGGATCGAGCCGCGCGACAATGACGCCATCCACCGTGCGCGGGGCGGCACCCGGCACGGCGAGTCCGGGCACAGCGGGTTGGTCTGCGAGAACGCGGTGCTGTCGCCCGTTCACGGAATCCCACCAGTTGAGCGCGGTGTAGATCACCGGATCACGGTCGGTCCGTGCCAGTGCGGCGACGTGGGGACGCTACTTCTCCTGTGCCTCTGACACGTCGCCACGCAGCGACGATCGCGGGATCTGTCAGGTTTGGTCGATCACGCCGCGCTCGACAAGGTCGGCGAGCTTGCCGATCGAGATGTCCCAACCGAGCTCGTTGTCCTTGGGGGAGACGCCGGGAGGAAGGTTCTCGTGGATGCCGGTGAGGTCGGTCCCGCCGTCGGCGTCCTCGAGCCGGTAGATGATCGTCATCTCGCCCGACAGGGTCGGGTCGTCGGTGTCGAACTCGACGATCTGCACGACTTCGGTGTCGGGGACGAGCCGATCGAAACGCCCGTGGAAGGAGTCGGTTTGCGCCGTCGTCTTGCCCTCGGTGGTTGGAGCGTCGTACGTCAACGAGATCTGGAACTCGCCTCCCTCGCGTGCGTCGAACTTGTGGACCACGCTCGTCATGCCGTCGGGCACCATCCAGTGCTGGACGGCGTCGCCGTCGAGGAGCGCCCCGTAGACCTCCGGCCGAGGAGCCCGGATCCTTCGCGTGAGCCGCGTCGTCGCCACCGCGGAAACGGTATCGGTGATCCGAGTCACGATCGACGGATTCAGCGGGGCGTAACGTCGAATCTCATGGACCGCCGGGCGACGCCGTTCCCGCCAGGCTTTTTCAACCGCGTCGACCAGCAGCCCGATGACGAGTTCTACGAACCCTTGCGCCTCGTCACCCACATCGACGACGGCGCCATCGCCGCCGTCGGTGACCTCTACCAGCGGCTCGGTCTGACCGGTGACGTGCTCGACCTGATGTCGTCGTGGCTCTCACACTTCCGGTCCGCGCCGGGCTCGCTCACGCTGCTGGGGATGAACCCGGCGGAACTGGCCCACAACGAGATGGCGGACGCCGCGATCGTGCACGACCTCAACGCCGACCCGTCGCTGCCGTTCGACGACGACGAGTTCGACGCAGTGACGTGCTGCGTGTCGGTCGACTACCTCGTCCGTCCGGTCGAGGTGTTCGCGGACGTCGCGCGAGTGCTGCGGCCAGGTGGGCGGTTCGTCGTCACCTTCTCCAACCGCTGTTTCCCCACCAAGGCGATCAGCGGTTGGCTCGCCAACGACGACAGCGGCCGCCTGGCGATCGTGCGGACCTACTTCGAGCAGTCGGGCGCGTTCGACGCACCGACGTCATCCCACTGCAACCCAGGTGGACCCGGCGACCCGCTCTACGCCGTGTCGGCCACGACACCGACGCGCGACTGACGTTCTCGAGCCGCTTCCACGGAGCACCGGCGCAGGCCGGCGATGAGACTTCCTGACCTGGACCGTCGTACCATTGCGCAGGCAGACAACGTCTCCTCCCCGCTAGTTCGCCTGGTCGCGACGAGATCGCGCAAAGATCAGTCGTGCGGGCGGAGGACTGGGACCCGGCGGCTTCGGCCGCAGCGGCGAGGCGATCGTCGTAGGTGACGAGGCCGGTCAGCTCGCTGCTCACGAGGCTCGACAAGGACGTCTGCGAGAATCGATTGATGGATCGCAAGGGGCCGTTCTGGGATCAGACGAGTTCGCGCCCACCACCGACCTTCACGTGCAGTTTCTGCGTCCGGCACACCGGGGCCGGCTCCGCGGCTCAGGACGCATCGTGCGGCGCGGCCGCGACGTCGGGTTCATGACGGGCGAGCTGGCAACGGATCGGGCGAGATCGTGGCGACGGCCCGGCGACGCGCAGGTCCGCCGCGTGCGACCGGCCACCGATCGGCCGACGCCGCAGTGACGCTGCCAGGGCTCCGGGGACAGGACGGGACGAGCCCGAGCAGACGTCGTGGTCACGTTGTTCCGGCCCGGCACCACGTTCTTCGCCGCCGCGCCGCACGACGGGACTGCCTCAGGATCGTTGCCGACGGCGAGGCGCGAGCGTTCGCCGAGGAGGATCGATCTGCTGACCATGCGTGCGCGGTGCGGGCGGGAATCGGGACGCGCGCCGGGGCCGGGCACGGCGAGGATCTCGGCCGCAGCGGGCGCCTGACCGCACGCATCGCAGCCGCTCGACAGGTGCACCGAGCCACCACACGCCTTGTGTTCGAAGCGGATCGGCGGCCCCTCTGGCGCGGCCCACCGGTCACCCACTCGGTCAGCGCCATGACCACCATCCCGATCGCGACCCTTCTGAGTCAGAACGTATTCGTGGGCACTGGCACCTTCGGCCGTCGGCCGCTGCTCCATCAGCCCGTCGGACACGAAGCCGTCCAGGCGCTTGGCGAGGATGTTCGGCGCGATTCCGAGCCTGCGCTCGAAATCCGAGAAGCGCATCATGCCGGCGAAGACGGCATTGCGGACGATGAGCAGGCTCCAGCGCTCGCCCACCAACTCGAGAGCGCGTCGCGCCGTACCCGATCGTCGCCTTGGGCACACCGGACAAGCGGCTGACCAGACCGGGGGAATAGCCGGGCGGGCGACGCATCTGCGCTCGCAGCACGTCACTGAACGGCATCTGGCCATACT
>JACDGA010000377.1 GCA_013815505.1 Acidimicrobiia bacterium | reverse complement strand
TGGACGTCGGCGCACGAGGACGCACTGGGCAGCACCTTGAACGGATTGGCGATCCCGTCGGGATCGAACGCGCTCCGTAGCGCCGCCTGTGCGGCGAGCGAGACGCCGTCGAACATCAACGGCATCAACTCGCGCTTTTCGAGCCCGATCCCGTGCTCCCCGCTCAGCACCCCGCCGGCGGCGACGGATGCGGTGACGATCTCACGCCCCGCCGCAGCGACTCGCTCGGTGACACCCGGTTCGCGCCGGTCGTAGACGAGCAGCGGATGCAGGTTGCCGTCGCCGGCGTGGAAGACGTTGAGCACCTGCAGATCGTGGCGGGCGACGATCTCGTACACCTGGTCGAGCACGTCGGGCAGGACGCGTCGCGGGACGACGGTGTCGTGGAGGTAGTAGTTCGGCTTGATCCGGGCAACGGCACCGAACGCCGACTTCCTTGCCTTCCACAGCAGCGCTCGCTCGGCGTCGTCAGCGGCGAGCCGGAACGTGGTGCACCCGTGCTCGCCGGCGACTCGGCGGCAGACCTCCATGTCTGCGCGCACGGCCTCCTCCTCGCCGGCGACCTCGACGAGCAGCGCACATGCGGCATCGACGGGGAGCCCGGCGTGGACGTACGCCTCGACGGCGACGAGGCACTGGCGGTCCATCATCTCGAGTGCCGCCGGGACGACACCGACGGCGATGATGGCGCTCACCGTCGAGGCGCCTGCGCGAATGTCGGCGAAGTCCACGAGCGCGGTGGCGACCGCCGGCGGATCGGGTGTGAGGCGGACGCAGATCTTGGTGGCGATGCCGCACATCCCCTCGCTGCCGACGAACGCACCACGCAGGTCGTAGCCGGCAGGCTCGGGATCCTCACCGCCGAGGGTGACGACGGAGGCGTCGGCGAGCACGGCCTCGATCGCCAGCACGTGCGCCGACGTCACGCCTTCTGACAGGCAGTGCGGTCCGCCCGAGTTGTTTGCCACGTTGCCGCCGATCGTGCACACCTGCTGGCTGCTCGGATCCGGCGCAAAGTGCAGCCCGAACGGGGCGACGGTTCGGGTGAGGTCGAGGTTGAGCACTCCCGGTTGCACCCATGCCCGCCGCGTGGCTACGTCGACGGACTCGATCGACGTCATCTTCGATGTCGAGATCACGATCGCCTCATCGAGTGGGATCGCGCCGCCGGCGAGACCGGTGCCCGAGCCGCGGGCCGTGAACGGCGTCTGGTGCCGACGGGCGACGTCGACGCAACGGCGTACCCCCTCGGTGTCGCGCGGAAAGCACACCACCCCGGCGACGCCCTCCATGTTGGAGGCGTCCTTTCGATACAGCGAGAGCTCGCCGGGCCGATCGTGGACGCCGTCATCGCCGATCGCGTGACGGAGATCGGCGACGACCCCGCCCATCATGGCCCCGGCAAGAGGTGCTGCCGTGTGACCACGATGCGCTCGCGGTCGACGGGGCGCCCGTCGACGAGCACCTGCTCGTCAGGAGCGATGCGGTCGGCGAGCGACTGCGGTGTGTGGTTCGGCTCACGCCGCACGAGCCGGGTCGCCTGCCGGCGCAACGCGACCGCGCCCTGGCGCGCCACGGTGCGCGGCGTCACCTGCGAGACGGCGGCGCGCACCCGACGCTTGGCGTACCCGGACCCGGCCGCGCCCGTCACCGTGCCGGCGAGGAACCATGTCGCGCGCTTCAGCATCGTCGTTCACCCATCGTCGGTCGTCGTCTCGTCCTCACGTCGTTGCATGGTGTCACTGATCCGGCGTTCGTTGCCGTGTGCGCTCGGCCGATACCACCTGCGGCCGGCTAACGCGTCGGGAAGGTACGCCTGTCGCACCCAGCCCCGCTTGTCGTCATGAGGGTACTGGTAGCCACCGCCGTGACCGAGGTCCTTGGCGCCCTGGTAGTTCGAATCACGCAGGTGAGCAGGCACTTCGCCGAGGGCGCCATCGCGCACGTCGCTGCGCGCCTGCCAGATCGCCAACGCCGCAGCGTTGCTCTTCGGCGCCGTTGCGAGGTAGATGACAGCCTCTGCAAGGCTGAGCTGCGCCTCGGGGAGGCCGACGAACTCGACGGCTCGCGCCGCCGCGTCGGCGACGACGAGCGCCATCGGATCGGCGAGCCCGATGTCTTCGCTGGCGAGAATCACCATGCGGCGGGCGATGAACCGGGCGTCTTCGCCGGCCTCCAGCATCCGCGCCAGCCAGTAGATCGAGGCGTCGGGGTCCGAGCCGCGCATCGACTTGATGAACGCGCTGATGACGTCGTAGTGATCGTCTCGGCCGTAGCGCAGGGCACTCGTCGACAGCGCCGCCTCGACGTGCTCGACGCCGACGTCGACCTGGTTGCCGCCGCCACCGTCGTCGCCGGCGATGGCGATCGCCACCTCGAGCGCCGTGAGCGCTTGTCGCCCGTCGCCGCCGACACGGTCGCTGAGCAGCTCGATCGCGTCAGGCGAGGCGGTGACACCCTCCATCTCCATTCCCCGCTCGAGCAACGTGCGAACCGCGTGTCTGTCGAGCGGCTCGAGGCGGAACAGCGTCGACCGGCTTCGCAGTGGTGGGTTGACCTCGAAGTAGGGGTTCTCGGTGGTCGCACCGATGAGCACCAGCGTGCCGTCCTCGACCGCAGGCAGCAGCGCATCCTGCTGCGCCTTCGAGAAGCGGTGGATCTCGTCGAGGAACAGGATCGTGCCCTGTTCGCGCTCGCCGAGTCGCTGGCGCGCCCGCTCGATCACCTCGCGCACGTCCTTGACGCCTGCCGACACCGCAGAGAGCTGCTCGAACGCGCGAGCCGTGGTGCCGGCGATGGCC
>JACDGA010000376.1 GCA_013815505.1 Acidimicrobiia bacterium | reverse complement strand
GGCGAGCAACAACACGAGTTCGCCCGACGACGTCGAGCGGTCGGGCAGCGCGTCGTCGAGCTCGGCGGGATCTGTGGCGCGCTCGCCCGACGACAAGCGTCGCTGCGGTGCGACGAAGGCGTAGTGGGCGGAATCGCGGATGAGGTTGGCGGCCACGTAGCCCATGCGCGCCTCGACGTCGTAGGTGCGGATCAGCGTCCAGGCCACGGCGACGAGATCGCCGAGCACGTCGTCGGAGGAACGGCGCGTGCCGACGCACCACTGTCGTGCCCGGTGGCGCAACCCGGGCAGGACGCGCTGGAGCACGATGCGTGCCGCCAGCGGCCCGGTCGCGGCGAGCGCCACCACCCGCAGCAGCATGTCGTCGGGTGCGCCGGCGGCTGCCGAGGTGGATGTCGGCCGATCGAGGCCGTGTCCGGTGGCGACGAGCACCTCGTCGAGATCCTCGAGCGGGTCATCGAGGAGACCCCACGAGTTCGCCACGCGGACGGATGGCTCGTGGTGGGTGAGATGCCGCCACTCGAGATCGAGGCGGTCGGCGAGGCGGCGTTCGTGCAGTGCTTCCATGGCGTCGACTCGACACAACACACCTCACCGCCTACCTCACCGCCGCGCTCACCGCCGAAAACATGCGGGCTGAGCTGGAGCGATGAGGATGCGATCCGTCACCTGATCGTCGAGTGAGCGCTTCCGAACGCAACGGTGAACGACTCCTCATCCGAGCATGACCACGACGACCACACGTGACGTCGCACGTAACTCGACACATCGCGTCCCGCTCACCGTCGTCATCGACGGTCGTGCCGTCGATCTCGCAGCTGCGGTCGACGCCACGGTCGCCGATCTCGCGTCGGTGCTGAAGTGGGACGACGCGGCGCCGGTGTGGATCGACGGTCGGCGGGGTGAGGCGACGGCGTCGCTCGTGACATGCGGCGTGGTGCACGGCAGCGACGTGTCCGACCGGGGCCCGCCGGCGACGAAGTCGGAACGGGCGGTGGTTGCCGTGCGTTGCAGCGCGGGTCCGGCGTCGGGTGACGTCACGCTGCTGTCACCAGGGAGGTACGTGCTGGGCCGCAGCCGGATCTCGTCGATCAGCGTCGACGACCCGCACCTCGAGCCGTACGCGGCACTCATCGACGTCGACGACGCCGGTCTCGTGCACCTCACGCAGCTCGCCGGCCGGTCGCCGGCGACGATCGCAGGGGCGCACGTCGCGGCTCGCTCCGCGCTCGCACCCGACGAGGTGCTCGAGCTCGGGTCGAGCCGCTTCGTCGCCACGCCGCTGCCCGTCGAACCTGTGCCCGGCCCGCCTACCGATCGTTCCGACGCGCGGGCGATGCCGGCAACGTCGTCAGATCCGTGGCGTCGCATCGTGCGACGGCGACCACGAATCGTTCCCGAATGGCGGCCGGCCGCGATCGCACCACCGGAACCAGCCCCGACGCGCGCCCGCACCCATGACGTCGGACTCGGTTGGATCACGACCTTGTTCGCGCTCGCCGGTGCGGTGGTCATCGCCGCCGTGATGGGATCGGCGCTGTTCCTCGTGATCGGGGCGTGCGCCGCGCTCGGCTCTGTCGTCGTGTTCGTGGTGAGGGCTGTGCTCACGCGACGGCGGCGGCGCGACGAGAGGCGAGCTCGAGATGCGGCACTCGCCGCGTACGAGCAGGAGATCGAGCAGCAGCGGAGTGCATTCGCCGCACACCTCCGGTCGACCGTCCACCCGCTCGATCGCCTCGTCGAGGCGCGCGACCGCAACGAGCTGTGGCAGCGACGATCACATCACGACGACGCGTTCTCGGTGGCGCTCGGATGGGGCTCGCTGGAGTGGGCTCCGATGCTCGCCACCGACGACGCCGCCAGCGCATTGCTCGACCGAATGCAGACGATCGACGACGTGCTCGTGACGACGACGCTCTCGCCGGGTCGTGCCGTGGCCGTCACGGGTGACGGTGCCGGCATCGTGCGCAGCCTCGTGGTCCAACTCGCCGTCACGATGGGCCCCGCCGACTGGTCGCTCGTAGTCGTCGCCGATGACCCGTCGGAGTGGAACTGGTGTCGCTGGCTGCCCCATCTGCACGGCGGACGTCGGGGTGCCGTCGTCGCCGCCGACGACCAGGAGGCGATCAGCGCGTTGTTCGATCGACTCGTCGCAGACGACGACAAGCTCGCGATGGTCCTCGTCGTGACCGACCGCCCCGATCTGCTGGCGATGCGAACCGGGGCGATGCGACGGTTCCTCACCAGCGAGCGGCCGAGCGCGCTGTGCGTGCTCGCCGAACGCAGCGACGACGTCCCTTCGCTGTGCACCGGGATCGTGCACGTCCGTCAGCGATGTCGCGGCCGCTGGACGCCGGACGCGACGACGGCGCCGCCGCATCACCTCGTCCACCTCGCCGGCATGGGCCGGGCAACGGCCGAGCGCGTCGCCCGCCGGCTCGCCGCGCTCGTCGATCCCGAGGTGGCCACCGCAGCCGGAGACGTGCCGCCGGAGGTCGGGTTGACGGCGCTGCTCCTCGACCGTTCGCAGGGGCGCATCACGTCGTCGGCCGTGACGCGGTGGTGGGCCGACCACGACACCCCTCGCTCGCTGTCGACGGTGCTCGGGGTCGGCGACGGGCTCGTCGACGTCGACCTCGTCGCCGACGGTCCTCACGCGCTGATCGGCGGCACGACGGGTTCTGGCAAGAGCGAACTGCTGCGCACGCTCGTCGCCGGTCTCGCCGCCCGCTACGAACCGGCGCGCCTCAACTTCGTCCTCGTCGACTACAAGGGCGGCTCGACGTTCGACGCCTGCGCGGTGC
>JACDGA010000375.1 GCA_013815505.1 Acidimicrobiia bacterium | reverse complement strand
AAGCGGTGTCGTGAGCATTCACCGGCCGTGGCGGCTGCTCGACATCGCCTGCGCGGTAGTGCTCGTCGGGTGCTCCGGCAGCGGCCCTGCTCCCGGCACCGCGGCGTGCGCGCCGAGCCCTTTTCGCCATACGCCACCGCTGGTGATCGCGCACGCCGGGGGTGAAGAACTCGCCCCGGCCAACAGTGTGTTGGCCATGCAACGCTCGATGGCAGCGGGCGCCGACTTACTGGACGCCGACCTCCGGATGACAGCCGACCGGGTGGTAGTGGCCCATCACGATCGGAACCTCGCGAGCGACACCGACGCCACCGGCAACATCGACGACCTCACATGGGACCAACTACAAGCAGCCGACCTCCGCGCCGGCTGGACCGGTGAGCCGATCGACGAGCCCGTTCGCATCGCCTCGCTGGAGCAGATACTCACCGCCTTTCCAGACGTGACGATCTCCCTCGAGATCAAGCAAACCACGCCCTCAATGGCGAAACCGTTGTGCGCCGTGCTGCGTCGCCTCAACGCGGTTGACCGGGTGTATCTGAGTGCGAACAACGACGACGATGTGTATGCCGCACAGGCCGAGTGTCCCGGCTCATTGGTGATCACCACGACCTACAGCGACGTTGCCGAGATGCGCCGCGTGCGCGAGACGAATGAAGCCTGGTGCGCTCCGGCGCCCATTGGCCAGCCGCCGTTCAACGACGGTTTGCTGGACCCAGCGAACGTCGCCTGGTCGCATGACCACGGCATGGCCATCTTCACCTGGACAGTCGATGACCCAGCGACGTTGCGGGGCCTGGCAGAGGCGGGCGTCGACGCGGTGTACACCCGTCGACCAGATGTCGCCCGCCAGACATTCGACGACTTCGCCCGCGAACCCTCGGGCTAGTCACAACACGGTGTTGAATCCTCGTGAGGGCTGAGTCGGCGCGTCCCACCGCTCGAGCACGAAGCCGACTACTACCATCACAACAACCCCCAGCCGCCGTCGCTGCTGGGAGAACCCAGCCTCCACTAAACCCGGGGCACCTCTCATACAAGTCGGCGCTTCAATCGCCACCGTCAGGCCACGGGCACCTTCCATTCCGCGCGACGCAAACGCAGGCACCATCGTGCGAGCGGGACGAAGATCGGACTCAGCACACCGGCGGCGACGGCCACGACGAGGACGACCGTGGACAGTTCCGAGTCGAATCGGACAGACTCGCCGATGAACACCCGAACGAGGGGTACCGCCGCCTCCCCCGCCGCCGCGCCGATCATCGTGAAGATCGCCGCCAGCCACCACGGCGGGTCGACCATGATGCTCCAGGCGATACCGGCGACGATGCCGCCGAGCGCCATCGTCAGCGCCGTTGCCCCGATCGGCGAATCGCTGCCGAGATCGAACAGCAGGCCGAGCACGAATCCGGCGAGCGCGCCGCGATCGGCCCCACCCGCTGCGCCCGCCGCCGCAGCGAGGGCGAGCAGCACCTGCACGACGACCCCGGCGGGCCGGAGCTCGACGAACAGCGTGTTCTGCAGCGCGAGCAGCAGCACACCGATGGCGAGGAGGCGGAACAGGGGTCCTTGGATGAAGGCGAAGAGCATGCGCTCAGTCGCCCTCGGCTTCCGACAGCGGCTTGAAGCGGAGCACGCGCACGAAGCTCAGCCGTTCGACGTCGGCGCCGAGCTCGACCTCGATCTCGGGTCCGGCCGATCCAGCCCCGCGGCGGACGCTGGCGATCGTGCCGATGGGGATGTCGGGCGGCGCGAGGCTGCCCTCGCCGCCCTCGGTCATGACCGGGTCGCCCTCCTCGAACCGCCCGGTGTCGACATCTTCCTCCAGGAACCGCAACACGACGGGCTGGCCGCTGCCCTGGCCCTGCAGTGACCCCGTTTCTCGCGTGCTCGGCGGGAGGGTCGTGGTGGATTCGGGAACGGTCGTGACGGGCACGGTGGTCGGTGGCGCCGTGGTGGGTGGCGTGCTCGACGGCGGAACCTGGCCCGGAGGCGTCGTGCCCGGCACGGTGGTGGTGGTAACGGGCGGGATCGTGGTGGTGGTCGTCAGGTCGGGGCTCGGGATCGCGTTGGGGACCGTCGGTGGTGGCGGCCGCGTCGTCGGCGTCGCATCGTCGGACACCGTGCCGGGGATCTTCGCCCCGATGGCGTACTCCTCGTCGGTGACGAGCATCACGTAGCTGCGGTCGTCGAAGACCTTCGTGATCTTGCCCACGAGCCCACCCTCGGCGACGACGGCCATGCCCACCTCGATCTCATCGTCACCGCCCTTGTCGATCTCGATGACCTCGTCGAAGTTGCTCGGCGTTTCGCCGACGACGCGAGCGGTGATCGTCGGGATGTCGCCGAGGCTCGGAAGGTTGTTCAGCTCGAGCAGCGACTGGAACTCGACCACCGCGGCACGCGCGGAGATCTGGTCGGCGCGCTGCTGCTCGACCTGATTGCGCAGCTCCTCGTTCTCCTCCGCGAGTTCCTCGTAAAGGGTGATGCCGCGCCATGCGTTGCGCACGGGGCGGGCAACCACGTCGGCGGCCGACTCGAGTGGGTCCATCGCCTGCTGGAACCCGTTGCGCAACGTGTCGAGGATGCTGTTGCTGCGCAGGTCGAGCGTGACGAGCAGCACGGACGTGAGCAGCAGGGCAATGATGAGGCGACGGCGCGCCGGCGAGTAGATGCCCATTCGAACGGTGGAGGAGCTACTCGTCGCCGCCGAGCGACATGAGCCCCCGCATCGCGTCGATGTTCTCCAGCGCCCGACCCGATCCGATGACGACGCTGTAAAGCGGTTCGTCGGCGATTCTGAT
>JACDGA010000081.1 GCA_013815505.1 Acidimicrobiia bacterium | reverse complement strand
ACGATGATGACATCCGCCACGCCCGCGTCCGCCAGGGCAACGAGCTGATGCTCGACCAAGGCGGCCCCACCCACCTCTTGAAGACACTTTGGCCGGCAGTCGCCAAGCCGGAGTCCGCGTCCTGCGGCCAGGATGATCGCTTGCATCTCGTCGTCGCTCATTTCTGGTTCCGACCGCCGCGTCGTCAGGACGACGGGCACCCTACCCTGAAGAAAAGCGTGAATGTATACACAGGAACACAAGGAAGAGCGGCCGTCCTTGCGGCACTTCGGGTGCGGGATCGACAACCGCACCGGCGCGACGCATTGATTCGACCCAGCCCGATACTCCAACTTCTATGGGATACCTCCGGCACCGACCCCCGTCGCCAGCGGCCGTCCTTCCGTTCTCGTGACACATCCGTGACACAGCGCGTCGAGTTGATGCGTGATTCTATGAGTAGCACTGAGTAGCGAGATCCCTGGTAGCGGTAGGTATCGCCGCATCGCCGCAGGTAGCCGAATCGGCCGCAGCAGAATCCCGCTTACACGCCGACTCACCATCGCCAAAGCCTCTGACCCCACCGTTCTGTCGTGCCGATCGGGCGTTTTCGGTGACGATTGGCATGACAGAACGAAGCGTGGCTCAGTCCTCGCAGCCGATGCCGTCGCCGTCGCTGTCCAGTCCGTACACGGCGCTGCCGGTCACCGTCACCGGACCGGTCACGTACTCCGGACCGTTGCCCTCACCACCGGCACAGTCGACGTCGGAGGCGACGGCGGCGCAGCCGGTGGCGGTGGCGGCGCTGTTGTTTGCGGCGTTGGCGGAGGCGGCGGAGGCGGTGGCGGTGGTGTCGGGGGGAGCGTCGTGGGGGGCACGGGGGCCTCGGCGGGCGGAACCGCCGTCACGATCCAGGGATCGATGCGCTGACCTTGACAGTCGCTCTCCAGCAGGTTTGCGATCCGTCCCCGCTCGGACTCGTCCATCGCCAACTTCCAGCGCAACTTCACAGCCACCCAGTCCGTGGGATAGCCGCAGACGGCTCGACGATCCGACGGCACCCAGTTCGAAGGATCCTTGTCGCCCTTGGATCGATTCGAGGCGATGGTGACGGCGCGCAGCCCTCTGCCGTCTCGGAGATCGTTCGAAAAGGCGGACCGCTGGTCACGTGTCCACGACCACGCTCCCGAGTCCCAGGCTTCCTTGAGTGAGACGAGGTGGTCGACCTCGAGCTCCTGAGACCGCTCAACGACGACGCCGTCGTAGTGCGAACGCCAGGATCCGGCCACGACCCGGCATCCTGTCTGCTCCTCGATCTCGATCGCGTCCCTCGACATCACCTCTTGGCTGGTGTTGCAGCCGTCGTCGTCCGCGTCGAGTCCCCCGCCGAAGAGATCCCGCGCGCAGCCACCGCGCTGTTCGAGCAGGACCGGAACGGACGCCAACGCGTCGGCCGTGAGTTCGCGGGCGTCGGGTGGAGGCGGCATGACGGCGTTGACGACCAACGCCCGAGCACTTCACTTCATCGGTCCAACCTTCTGACGCGGCGTCGTTCCTGCCCGCACAGGCGATCGACGGCGTAACCCCTCGGTGAGCAACGGACGCTAGCCCACCACCTCCCCCGCCCTCCCTCGTTCTGTCATGCCGATAGTCGCTGCTCAGCGACAATCCCCATGACAGAACCGCCTGATCAGGCGACGGTTTCGTTGAACGAGAACAGGACCGCGCCGATCGGGCGGATCTCGATGCGGCAGATGGCGGCGTGCGAGAGGTGCGAGCGAACGGCGAAGTCCAAGCCGCCGCCGACGACGCGGGCGACGGCAGCCTTGATCGGCGACACGTGCGTGATGACGACGACCACACGGTCGGCGGCCCGCTCGAGCAGTTCGTCGAGCGCCTCACCGACCCGCGCATCGAGCGTGGCGAGCGATTCCCCGCCGGCGGGCGCGTAGTGAGGATCCTTGTTCCACTGCGTCCACACCCCCGCGATGCCCTGATACGACGTGCCCTCGAACTCGCCATACGCGAGCTCCAGCCAGCGATCGTCGATCGTGTAGTCCTGACCGAAGGCGTCGGCCGTCTGGCGTGCGCGCTGCAACGGGCTGGAGATGAGCTCGTCGGCGCGGCCGATGCGCTGCGCCACGGCGATTGCCTGGTCGGCACCCACAGAATCGAGCGGGAGGTCGAGCCTGCCCTGCAGCAGACCCTGAGCGTTCGCTTCGGTCCGCCCGTGCCGGACGAGGATCAGCATCGTCGTCAGTTCACCACAAAGTCGAGACGACCCTCGCTGAGCAACTCGTCGCGGCGCCGCTGCTCACTCAGGCGGGCTCGCCGCCAGCCCCAGATCACCAGCGCCAGGCCGGCCACCTCCAGCCCAGCGGTCACGACCAACGGCCGTTCGACGAACGGCACGTCCTGGTCGCCCAGCACGCCCCAGCCACCGGCCGGCCACCAGAACGTCGCAGCGTCGTTCCACGAGGCACTGAACACGAGGTAGAGGAGGGTGCCGATCGGCAACGCCAGCCAGCGGCGACGGACATCGCGGCGTCCGATGGTGGCGAGCATCACGACGACCACGAGGCCGACGCTGAACGCCAGCGTGTGCATGATCCAGCGCCCACCGGTCACGGCGTCGAGCATCGGCAACACGGATCCGACGAGGAGCAACCGGTAGTCGAACCGTGGATCACCGAACACGGCGGCGACGGCGGCGACAGCGGTGGCGACGTGCCAGAAGATCAACGGACCAGGAGCCGCGAGCACTGCGGGCACTCGACCAGCTCGTCGCTGGCGGCGTGGCGGACGAGGTCGAGCTCGCCGGGTGAGAGGTCGAGGTGACATCCCGTGCACTGCCGCCCGTTCAAGCGGGCGACGGCGACACCACCGAGCTTCGACCGCAGTCGCTCGTAGCGCGCCACCGTCGCCGCCGAAACGGCGGCAACGCGCGACTTACGATCTTCCTGCGCAGCGGCGATCTGGCTGTCGAAGTCGGCGAGCACCTCATCGAGCGCGGCCTTTGCGGCACCCACCGCCTCGACGCGCTGGGGCTCGGTGCTCTCGTCGGCATCGAGCTCGGACATCAGCTGTTCCTGTTCCTCGAGCGCCGCCAGCTCGGCGTCGTCGAGCTCGCCACGGCGGGCGTTGATGGTGTCGATCTCGTGCATCAGAGCCTCTGCCTCACGCGTCGCGAACACGGTGCGCAGCTGTGCCTGGAGTCGGTCCCTCGTGACGCCGAGTTGCTCGGACTCCTTCTCGTTGGCGGCAATCTGCTCGTCGATGGTGCCGAATCGCGCCTGTCGTTCGGCGCGACGTTGCGCCGCCTGCTGGGCATCGCTGCGAGCAGCATCGAGGTGGCCGTGCTCGGGAGCGTTGCGCCGCGCAAGGGCAAGCCGGTCGAGGCGCGTGTCCAGATCCTGCAGCTCGATCAGCTGCGCTGCGACCGCCGTAGCCATCAGGTCAGCACGAGAAGACGGCTTGGTTGACCGGCACGCTCGGGATCGGGGCGTTGGGGTTGAGCACGTCGGGGCGGATCGTGGTGGCGACGAGGTCGTCGTACACCGGCACCAACTGGGTGACCGGCGCCGGCGGGTCCGTCGTGCGCGGTGAGGTCTGCTGCGGAGGAGGAAGAGGAGGAGGAGGAGGAGCCGTCGCGGCGGGGGTGATCGCGCCAGGGCGCGTCGTGGCGGTGGTGATGACGGGCGGTCGCGTCGCCGGCGGCTGGGTGGCGGGCGGTTCGGTGGCGGGCGATTCGGTGGCGGGTGGTTCGGTGGCGGGCGGCTCGGTGGGCGGCGGGGGCGGCTGGGTCGGTGGCGGGCCGTTGGTTCCAGGCGGTTCGGTGCCCGGCGTCTCGACGCCACCTCCGAAGCCACGTCCTGCGGGGCCACTGCCGAAGCCACTGCCGGCGAAGCCGTTGCTCACGACGCGTGTCTCGTAACGCACGACTCGGTTGACGCACTCCTTGCCGGGCAGGAACAGCCGTGCGTGGAAACGCGACGGCGGTGGAGGCGCCGGCCAGTCCAACGCCGGTCGTCCGGCGAGGGCGGCGTCCATGAACGTCTTCCAGATCTCCGTCGGCAGCCGGCCGCCCTGCACGTCCTCGGTGAACTCGGGAACGTTGGTCGTGTCCATCGACGTGTACTTGTCGGGGTCGCCCATCCACACGGCGGTCGTCAGTTGCGGCGTGAAGCCGACGAACGTGGCGTTGGTGTTGGCCTCCTGCGTCCCCGTCTTGCCGGCCGCGGGTCTTGCGTTGGCGAGTGGGAAGTTGCGGCCGGTGCCCGGCGGCACCTGCCCGAACACGGTCTTCAACACTTTGATCGCGTTGAGCGCGACGTTGCGATCGAGCACCTGCGTGCCGGCGTCGAAGTGTTGGTAGATCTCCTGTCCGCGTTCGTTCTCGATGCGAACCACGTAGTACGGGCGATGGTGGACGCCCTCGTTGGCGATGGTCTGCGCACCCGACGCCATGTCGAGCGTGCTCATCTCGTTCGATCCGGTGACGTATGCAGTAAACGGCTGGATCTGTGCACGATCGTCGGGCGTCTGCCCCTGGAACAGGTACGGCGAATCGGCCATTCGATACGTCATGTCGACGACGCGGTTCAGCCCGACGATCATCGACAGCCGTGCGTAGGCGCAGTTGATCGACCGCGCTGTGTTCTCCTCGACCGTGTAGAGGCCACCTGTCACGGCGTCCTCGGTGATCTCGAAGAACTGGCCGGGCTGATCAACGATCGGGAAGTTGCAGTCGGTGAAGCCGTCGACGATGTCGTCCGGCAGGGCGCCGGCCTGCAGCGCTGCGGCGAGCACGAAGATCTTGATGCTCGAACCGGTCTGGCGTGGGGCCAACGCCATGTTGACCTGGTTCTCGGGCGTGAACCCGCTGCCGCCGATCATCGCCCGGATCGCACTCGTCTGAGTGTCGAGCGACACGACGGCGGCGTCGATGCCCGTCGCGTTGGGCGGCACCTTGTTGCGTGCGGCTGCGGCTTGCAGCTGCATCGTAGGATCGAGCGTCGTGTGGATCCGCAGCCCGCCGCGGTAGAGCTTGTTGTAGCGCTCCTCGAAGGTGTCCCCGAGGATCGTCGAGCGCTGCAACAGGTACTCGCGCAGCGCCTCGCTGTAGTACGACGGCGTGACCTGCTCGGTCGGCAGCGAGCGAACACGCTCGGGCAGCACGAAGCCGCGGCCCAGCAGGCGGGCTTCCTTGCGGGTCGCCTTGCCGTCCTCGACGAGACGCTCGAGCACCTGCACGAAGCGGTTGCGGCTGCGCTCGGGGTTGTTGATGGGGTCGTATGTGGTGGGTGCCCGCACCAGTCCCGCAAGGAACGCCGCCTCGATGAACGTCAGTTCATCGACGTTCTTGGCGAAGTACGTCTCGGACGCGGCTTGGACGCCGTAGGCGTTGTTGCCGAAGAAGACCGTGTTGAGGTAGCGCTCGAGGATCTCGGGCTTCGAGAGTTCGTTCTCGAGCATCCGGGCGTAGTGGATCTGCAGCAGCTTGTAGCGGCCGTCGCGGTCGAGTCCGGCGAGGAACTCGTTCTTGACGACCTGCATCGTGATCGTCGAGGCGCCCTGTTGGGGTGCATCCGAGGCGAAGTTCGACAGGGTCGCCCGCACGAGGCTGCGCAGGTTGACACCGTCGTGCTCGAAGAACTCCTTGTCCTCGACGGCGAGGAACGCCGAGATGACGCGCTCGGGAATGTCGGTGAGCTCGACGGGCTGGCTGTTCTCCAGCTCGTAGATGTCGATCAGGTTGCCGTCTCGGTCGTAGGCGAACGAGCGGCCCGACAGCGGCTCGAACTCGGGCAGCGGAACGGCGGCCTCCTCGTGTGAGTTGGCGACGCCCCACAACCGCGGCGCCACGGCGACGACGACGCTCGTGACGAGAAGCGCGCCCGCGACGAGGATCGCGACGAAGCGAAGGATCCAGGCCACAGGACGCACAGGGACCTCAGGTTAGTGGCCGACCCCGATCGGGCAGCGGCAGCCCGCCGAGCGTTACCGTGACGCCGTGACCACAGCCCCAATGCGCCCGTTCCGGTTCGGTGTCCAGCTCGGCGAGCAACGCGATCTCGCCGACATCGCCCGTCGCGTCGAAGCCCACGGTTACGACGTGGCCACCCTGCCCGACCACTTCAGCGAGCAGCTGGCACCGATCCCGGCGATGATGGCGATGGCCGACGCCACCACCGAGCTGCGCGTCGGCGCGCTCGTCTTCGATAACGACTACAAGCACCCGGTCGTGCTCGCCAAGGAGTTGGCGACGATCGACGTGCTGAGCGGCGGTCGGGTCGAGATCGGCATTGGCGCCGGGTGGATGAAGACCGACTACGACCAGTCGGGCATCGCCTACGACCGGCCGGGTGTCCGTGTCGATCGGTTCGTCGAGGGACTCGCCGTGATCAAGGGGGCGATGGGTGACGGTCCGTTCTCGTTCGAGGGCGAGCACTACCGCGTCACGGACTACGACGGGATGCCGAAGCCCGTGCAGCAGCCGCACCCGCCGATCCTCATCGGCGGCGGTGGTCCGAGGGTGCTCGGCATCGCCGCGCGGGAGGCCGACATCGTCGGCGTCAACGCCACGCTGACCGCCGGCGCGATCGGCCGCGAGGCGCTTGCGTCGATGACGGCCGAGGCGGTCGAAGAGAAGGTCGCGGTCGTGCGAGAGGCTGCGGGCGACCGCTTCGACGACATCGAGCTGAGCATCCGGGCGTTCATGGTGTCGGTCACCGCCGACGACGCCTCCACCGACAAGGCCATTGACGACATGGCGGCGTTCGCCGGGGTCGAGCCGGCGATGATCGCCGAGTCACCGTTCGCCCTGATCGGACCCCCCGCCAAGCTCGTCGACGATCTCCGGAGCCGCCGCGAGCGGTGGGGCTTCAGCTTCGTCTCGGTCGGCGGCGAGGACATCGACGTCTTCGCGCCCGTCGTCGCCGAGCTGCGGGGCACCTGACGCCACCGGCGCCCCGGCCCACCGACGGATGGCGTCGAGCAGGGCGTCCGCCTCGCGTGTCCGCGCCCGCGCCACCTCCTCGGCCGCTGCCTGCTTGCCTGCTGCCGCGTCGACGCGGTGCTGGACGACCGACAGTCGCTCGGTCACTTCCGTGGTCTGATGCACCGCCCGCCACCGGTACACGAAGCTCGCGCTCGAGCACGTCGTGCACCGTCAGACGCGCCAAACGGCCGAGCTGTACGGGCTACTCGACCGAGGTCTCGTCGTGCCGGGGATGCGCGCCGACCTCAACCTCGTCGACTACGAGCGGCTGGCGTTCGGCCCGCCGAGGATGGTGAACGACCTCCCTGCCGATGCGCCGCGGCGGGTGCAGCGCGCCAGCGGCTACGTGGCGACGTTCGTCGCCGGCGTCCAGACCGTCGCCCACGACGAGTTCACGGGCGCGCTCCCGGGCAGTCTTGTGCGCGGCCCGCAGTCAGTTCCTGCCTGACCAGCAGGTCCTCGGCACCAGTATGGGTGAGGTGGGCGTTGAGGGACTCGAACCCCCGACATCTTCCTTGTAAGGGAAGCGCTCTAGCCAACTGAGCTAAACGCCCGCACGATGCGAGCGAGCCAGCCTACCCATGGCCCCGAAGCGCGCCGTCGAGCGATCCGACACGCCGTGTGACGGATGCGACGAT
>JACDGA010000374.1 GCA_013815505.1 Acidimicrobiia bacterium | reverse complement strand
ATGCGGTTAAGCCAGAAGCGCATGGTGACGCTGGATCGAGAGCACAGGCTCGCCACGAGGTAGGTCATATCCGGTCGACGGTTGTCGGGACGGACGTCGGCCTCGTGCAAGGCTCGGAGCATGCCGACCTGCACGGCGCCGAAGTTGGCGCCTCCGGACAGGACGAACGCCGTGGTCATGTTGTTCAGCTCCTTCGGGGGTTGGGGCGATCTGATCGCTGTGCACGGAGAACCCGTTCCGTGTCGGAACACTTCCTGTGACGACGGACGCCGTGGCGGCAGCGGGGCTGACATCTCGCCCGGGCTCGGACGGCGGGAAGGCGTGCGGCTGTCGGCGGGTTCCCCCGTCACACGACTTTCGAGAAGGGCATTTGGGACATGGTCCGAGCACATTGGAACGGCGCGGTGATCGCCGAGTCCGACGACACTGTCGTCATCGACGGCAACCACTATTTCCCGGCCGGTTCGGTCAACGAGGAGTACCTGGTGGCGAGCGACAGGACGACGGTCTGCCCGTGGAAGGGCCGGGCGTCGTACTACTCGGTCGAGGTCGAGGGCAAGCTGAACCGCGACGCCGCCTGGTACTACGCCTCGCCGTCGAGCGCGGCGAGCAGCATCGCCGGGCGGGTCGCGTTCTGGCGCGGCGTCAAGATCGAAGACGAGGGGACGGCCGGACGGCGCCGCTCGTTGTTCGGCCGGTTCCAGCGGGAGACGTCCGTCGTCGCCGCGGCGGGCATCACCGAGCACCCCGACGACGCCAACGACGTGCGCGACGTCCCGGTGGCCGATGTCGACGACCACTCGTTCTTCGCGGCCCTCGACGGTCACGTCACCATCGCCGACTTCTGGGCGCCGTGGTGCAGACCGTGCAAGCAGCTCCACCCGATGTTCGACGCGCAAGCGGCCGAGTACGCCACCGACGTGACACGGTTCGTCCGGGTCAACGTCGACGAGAGCCCGGGCGTCGCGTCGGCGTTCAACATCATGAGCATCCCGACGATCATCGTGTTCGACGCCCACGGCCGCGAGATCGACCGCGAGATCGGCGTGCCCGGCAGGCGCCGGCTCGAGCAGTTGGTGCGCAACGCTGGCGTGCTGGCACAGGCGACGACCGGGCGAGGCGCGGCATGAGCGGGCTCGGTGAAGTGACAACCGTGGACGTCGTCGTGCTCGGGATGGGCCCGGGCGGCGAGGACGTCGCCGGCAGCCTCGCGTCGGCCGGGTTGTCGGTGGTGGGCATCGATGCCGGCCTGGTCGGTGGTGAGTGCCCGTACTGGGGGTGCATCCCGTCGAAGATGATGATCCGCGCTGCTCACCTGCTCGCCGAGGCCCGCCGCATCCCCGGCATGGCCGGCACCTCGACCGTGACCCCCGATTGGGCGCCGGTCGCGGCGCGCATCCGCGCCGAGGCGACCGACAACTGGGACGACACCGTCGCGGTCGACCGCTTCGTCGGTAAGGGCGGCACGTTCGTGCGCGGCCGCGGTCGCCTCGTCGCCCACGACGTGGTCGAAGTCGACGGTCGGCGTTACCAGGCGACGCGGGCCGTTGTCGTGGCCACCGGGACCACTGCGGCCGTGCCACCGATCCCCGGCCTCGCGGGCACCCCGTACTGGACCAACCGTCAGGCGATCGAGGCCGCCGTCCTGCCCGGGTCAATCATCGTGCTCGGCGGGGGCGCGATCGGGGCCGAGCTCACCCAGGTGTACGCCCGGTTCGGTGTCGACGTCACCGTCGTCGAAGCAGCCGAGCGGTTGCTGCCGATGGAGGAACCCGAGGCCGGCGATCTGCTCGCGGACGTGTTCCGCAACGAGGGCATCGACGTCATCACGGGCGCCGAGGCGACCGGGGTGTCGTACGACGGGAAGTTCCGGGTCGTGCTGGCCGGCGGTCGGGAGCTCGTGGCCGAACAGCTGCTGGTGGCCACCGGCCGTCGGGTCGACCTGGCCGGGATCGGCGCCGAGGTGCTCGGCATCGACGTCACCACCGCTCGGGCGCTCCCCGTCGACGAGCACCTCCGGTTGACCGACGGGGTCTGGGCCGTCGGTGACGTCACCGGTCGCGGCGCGTTCACCCACGTCGCGATGTACCAGTCGAAGATCGCCACCGCCGACATCCTCGGCGAGCCACACACCCCGGCCGACTACACCGCGCTCCCGCGTGTCGCCTTCACCGACCCCGAGGTCGGCGCGGTCGGGCTCACCGCCGGAGCGGCGCGTGACGCCGGGATCGATGTCGCCATCGGCCGCGCCGACGTGCCGTCGACCGCTCGCGGGTGGTTGCACAAGACCGGCAACGAGGGCTTCATCCAGCTCGTCGCCGACCGTGATCGTGGTGTGCTCGTCGGCGCCACGTCGATGGGTCCGAATGGCGGCGAGGTCCTCGGTCTGCTGACCTTGGCGGTGCACGCCCGCACCCCCATCGAGGAGCTCCGATCCATGATCTACGCCTACCCCACGTTCCACCGCGGCATCGAGGACGCCTTACGGGGCCTCGCATGACCGTGATTGCGGTTCCCCGGCCACGCAGGCCGTCATTGCGTTCCCCGGCCACGCAGGCGTTGCTGGCCGCTCCTCGGCTGGCGCCTCGTCGCTCGCATCGGTGACATGGTGGACCAGTGACCGACGATCGCGTGATCGGCGAGGGTGATGTGCTCCCCGACGTCGCCCTCGTCGATCACGAAGGCCGTCCCTGGCGGTTCAGCGGCCACCGCGGCCGGCCGCTCGTGCTCGTGCTGCACCGCCACCTCGCTTGACTGCCGTGCCAGGAACATGTGATCGCCGTGCGCGACCACCTCGACCAACTCGG
>JACDGA010000373.1 GCA_013815505.1 Acidimicrobiia bacterium | reverse complement strand
CCCCACGAACGCGTGTCGTCGAACAGCAGCAGGGCGATCGCCACGCCGCCGGCGGCGATGAGGCAGCGGGTCGCGTGCCACAGGGCGATGCCGGTGACGAGGTCGTTCGACCCGAGCGGCGTCGCCGCCGCTGATCGGTAGCGGTACGACCACATGAACCCGTCCATCACCGGCCACAGCGAGTCCTGGGCGCACAGCATCATCGTCGTCTCGGCGAGGATCGCCGGTGCGAAGAAGGCGACGTAGGGGATCCCGCCGAGCGATGCCGTCGAGCCGCCGCCGTCGTCGATCAGCGAGCCGACACCGACCCCGATGCCGAGCAGGTAGAGCATCGGCTGCACGAAGCTGCCGAGCACGTTGGAGAGCCAGATCCGCTTGTAGACGGTCAGCTCGCCCTCCCAGTACCGGACCGCTGCGGGGGTGCTCATCGCTGCCGGCTCACTCGACCAGCGTGCGGCCGGTGAGGCGCAAGAAGACGTCTTCGAGCGAGCTGCGACGTACGAGTGAGCTCTCGGGATCGGCGCCGCGGTCGTGCGCCGCGGAGAGCGCCTTCTCGCCGTCGTCGGTGTAGACGAGGACACGGTCGGGCAGCGCCTCGACCCGGTCGCCGATGCCGTCGAGCAGCTCGGCTCCCGTGTCGTTCGTGCCGGCGGCGAAGCGCAGCTCCAGCACCTCGCGGGTGGAGTATGCCTCGATGAGTTGGCGCGGTGAGCCCTCGGCCACGATGCGGCCCTTGTCCATGACGACGAGGCGATCGCACAGCTGCTCGGCCTCGTCCATGTAGTGCGTCGTGAGCACGAGCGTGACGCCCTGCTGCTTGAGCCGGTAGAGCTTGTCCCACAGCAGGTGGCGCGCCTGGGGGTCGAGTCCCGTCGTCGGCTCGTCGAGCAACATCAGCTGCGGCTTGTTGATCAGCGAGCGGGCGATCGTCACGCGCCGCTTCATGCCGCCCGAGAGCGGTTCGACGCGGCTCTTCGCCCGCTCCCCGAGCTGCACGAAATCGAGCAGCTCGGCCGCACGGCGCCGGCACTCGGCGCGCGGGATGTCGAAGAACCGGCCGTAGACGACGAGGTTCTCCTCGACGGTCAACTCGGAGTCGAGCTGGTCCTGCTGGGGCACGACACCGAGACGGGCCCGGATCTCACGACCCTGCGTGCGAGGGTCCATCCCGAAGATCGTCAGCTCGCCGTCGGTGGCGTCGGACGTGCAACCGATCATCCGCATCGTCGACGACTTGCCGGCGCCGTTGGGTCCGAGGAAGCCGAACGCCTCGCCCGGATGCACCTCGACATCGATGCCGTCGACGGCGGTGAAGTCGCCGAACCGCTTGACGAGCCCTCGGGCCTTGACGAGCACGAGGGGGGAGCGTACCTGCATGATCTGGCGTGATCTCTGCCGTTCCCGGCGCCGCACGTAACGTGCACGCGTGCGGATCATCATCTGGCACGGGTACCTGCTCGGCGGGACCGGCTCCAACGTGTACACGCGGGCGCTCGCCCGCTCGTGGTCGAACGCCGGGCACGACGTGGTCGTGCTGTGCCAGGAGCCGGAGCCCGGCGCCTTCGACCTCGGCGGCGCACAAGTCGTCCGTCCGCCACTCGACGGCCCGCTACCAGTCTTCGTCCTCGACCACTACGGGCACGCAAACCCACGGTTGCTCGGTGACCTCACTCCCGCCGAGCGCCAGCACTTCGTTGACGTCAACGCCGCAGCGATCCTCGCCGAGGGAACCGCCGACGTGCTGCTCGTCAACCACGTGCTGCTCGGCGCCCCCATCGGCGCCTCCGTGCGAGCGGCGAGCGGGGCACCGTTCGTCGTCAAGGCACACGGGTCCGAGCTGGAGTACGCGATGCGCGGCAACGCCGAACTCTGCGCCTGGGCGTCGGCGTCACTCGACACGGCCGGTGCGGTGCTCGCCGGGTCCGAGCACATCGTCGGTGTGCTGCAAGAGCTCGTCGACATCGATTCGGCCAAGGTTCACGTCGTGCCGCCGGGCGTCGACATCGATGCCCTTGCCCCGCAGGAACGTGGTGCGGCGCTCGCAGCGCTCGTGGACGAGTGCGCGGCCGACCCCGCCAACGCGCCGCGTGGGGCGCCGGGACACGACGAGCGGCTGCCCGATCCCGGCAACGCCGAGCGGCTCGGGTCGTTCCTCGACGGCGACCGACCGACCGTCGTCTACGTCGGAAAGTTGAGCGAAGAGAAGGGTGTCGGCCTCCTCGTCGACGCGATGCGCGGCCGCGACGCGACGTGCGTGATCGTCGGCTTCGGGCCGGCGCGTGGCGAGCTGGAAGAACGCGCCGGCGACAACGTCGTGTTCGCCGGTCCGCTCGAACATCGCCACCTCGCCCACCTGTGGCCGCTCGCCGACGTCAGCGTCACGCCGTCGATCTTCCCAGAGGCGTTCGGCATGGTCGCTGCGGAGGCGGCGTCGTGCGGGTCGCCGCCGCTCGTCGCACGGCACTCGGGTCTCGCCGAGATCGCCGCTGCGCTGGAGGCGGAGTACCCATCCGATCTGGCACATCTGGCCTCGTTCTCACGAGGCGACGGCGAGCAGCTGCGGAGCCGGCTCGACGAGCTGCTGGCACTCCCGTCCGACCGCTGGCGCGAGCTGTCGCAGGCGTCCCGAAGGGCGGCAACGTCTCGGTGGAGCTGGGCGAAGATCTCAGATCGAATCCTCGAGGTCGCCTCCCTAGGTTGAGGTCGGTGTCGACGAACACGAGCCGCGTCAGCGGCGGTCATCGAGGAAGCGGAAGCGCGTGCGCACGTCGGCGACCGTTGCCGGGTCGATGTCGGCGAGCACGATCGACTCGGTCTGCGC
>JACDGA010000372.1 GCA_013815505.1 Acidimicrobiia bacterium | reverse complement strand
TGGTGCGCGGTGACATCCAGCGTGCCATCGACGGCTCCTATCACTTCGACCACGCAGATGGCTCGACGCAGGTGCGTTACGACCTCTCGATCGAGCTGGTGGTGCCGTTGCCAGGGTTCGTCAAGCGGCGAGCCGAGGTCCGCATCCTCAACACGGTGCGCGAGCTGAAGACCAGGGCCGAGAGCCCGGCCTGAGGCTGTGTTGCCCGGCTCTCGTCGAGTCGGCGTCGACGTCGGCGGCACGAAGTGCCTCGGCGTGGTCATCGACCAACACGGCACCGTCACGTCGTGGGCGCGACGCCCGACGGCGACGCGCTTCGACGCACTGGCGTCGACGGTTGCCGCCATCATCGCCGAGCTCGACGAGCCCGGCGACGACATCGACGCCGTCGGCGGGACGGGTGCCGGGACGATCGGCATCGGATTGCCGGGTCTCGTCGATCGGCAGGGGCGCCTGCACGCCGCACCGCACCTCGACGATGCCATCGACCTTGCGCCCATCGAGGCCGCGTCGATCCTCGCCGAGCACCTCGGTCGGGAGGTAGTGCTCGACAACGACGCGACGTGCGCGACACTCGCCGAGTGGCGTCTCGGTGCGGCACGAGGGCTGGACAACATGGTGCTCGTGACGCTCGGCACCGGCATCGGTGGCGGCGTGGTGAGCGACGGCCGCGTGCTGCGAGGTGAGCACGGGTTCGCCGGCGAGTTCGGTCACTTCCAGGTCGACCCGCTCGGCCCCGCGTGCAGCTGCGGCAAGCGCGGCTGCTGGGAGACGTTCGCCTCCGGCAGGGCCCTCGATGCCCTCGCCGCGGCGGGGCTGGGGATGAGCGGCGAGCAGGTCGAGCAGGCCGCCCGCGACGGCGACCCCGCGGCACAGGCGGTGCTCGACGAGTTCGCCCACCAGGTGGCGATCGGTCTCAGCGCGCTCACCAACATGTTCGATCCGGCTGCGTTCGTGCTCGGTGGAGGCCTCGCACAGACGCGGGATGTGCTCGCCGAGCCGCTCGCACGTTGGACCGCCGAGTACCTCTACTCTGCGTCGCGCCGACCGCTGCCAGCGTTGCGGTTCGCCGAGCTGGGACCGCAGGCGGGCGCAATCGGCGCCGCCCTGCTCAGCTCGTCGGGGTGAAGTTGGCGCGGGCCGCCTCGATCTCGGCCCAGGCGTCCTCGCGCCCTCCGACGCCCGACGTCGAAGAGTGCTTCTCGGGCTCGAGCGCCTTGTAGACCTCGAAGAAGTGCTGGATCTCCGCCATCAGCTGCGGCGTCAGGTCGGCGATGTCGTCGATGCCCTGCCAGCGGGGCTCGCGCGGCGGCACGCAGATCAACTTGGCGTCCTCGCCGGCCTCGTCCTGCATGCGCAACACGCCGATCGGACGCGCCTCCACCCAGACGCCGGGGTACACGGGATCCTCGAGCAGCACGAGCGCGTCGAGCGGGTCGCCGTCGCCGCCCAGCGTCTCTGGCACGAATCCGTAGTCGGCGGGGTAGGTGGTCGCCGTGAAGAGGCGGCGGTCGAGGTGGACGCGGCCCGTGTGGTGGTCGATCTCGTACTTGTTGCGGCTGCCACGGGGGATCTCGATGACGACGAAGATGCAGCCTTCACCTGGGGTTGTGCGCATCTCCGCGATCATCGCACAGCGTGTGGAGGTACCGTCGTGTGATGGAGTTCCGGCGCATCACCAACTTGCCTCCGTACGTCTTCACGATCATCAACAACCTGAAGATCGAGGCACGCCGCGCCGGCGCCGACGTGGTGGATCTCGGGTTCGGCAACCCCGACATCCCCTCACCCGACATCGCCGTCGAGAAGCTGCGCGAGGCGGCGTTGCTGGCGAAGAACCACCGTTACTCGATGAGCAAGGGGCTCCCGAAGCTGCGTGACGCGATCGTCGGCTACTACCGCGACCAATGGGGCGTCGAGCTCGATCCCGAGACCGAGGTCACCAACACGATCGGCTCGAAAGAGGGCTTCAGCCACCTCATGTGGGTCCTGCTCGATCGCGGCGACGCGGCCATCGTGCCGAGCCCGAGTTATCCGATCCACATCTACGGACCATTGTTCGCCGGCGCAGATCTGCGCCAGGTACCGATGCGCAGCCTCGCAGAGGTCGGCTCGCCGGCCGAGCTGCAGGCTGATTTCATGGCGCGTTTGCACGAGGCGTGGGAGATCGGCTGGCCGAAGCCACGCGTGCTCGTGATCTCGTTCCCGCACAACCCCACCGGTGCCGCCGTGGACCTTGCGTTCATGCAGCAGATCGTCGACTTCTGCCGCGCCCGGGAGATGATCGTCGTCCACGACTTCGCCTACGCCGACGTCGGCTTCAACGGTGTGCAGCCGCCCAGCATTCTGCAGGCGGATGGTGCCAAGGAGTGCGCCGTCGAGCTGTACTCGATGACGAAGAGCTTCTCGATGGCGGGGTGGCGGGTGGCGTTCCTGCTCGGCAACGCTGAGGTCGTGCAGGCCCTGGTGAAGTTGAAGACCTACCTCGACTACGGCATGTTCCAGCCGGTGCAGATCGCCGCGACCGTCACCCTCAACGAGGCGGCCGACTTCCCGAAGGAGGTGTGCGCCACCTACGAGCGTCGCTGCGACGCACTGCTCGACGGGTTGGAGCGCATCGGCTGGTCGATCCCGAAGCCCGGCGGCTCGATGTTCGTGTGGGCGCCGATCCCCGAGCCGTACGCCGAGCAGGACTCGGTCGAGTTCTGCTCGAACCTCGTGCGCGAGGCATCCGTGGCGCTGTCACCCGGTGTCGGCTTCGGTCCCGGTGGCGAAGGGTTCGTGCGGTTCGCGCTGATCGAGAACGAGAAGCGCATCGGCCA
>JACDGA010000080.1 GCA_013815505.1 Acidimicrobiia bacterium | reverse complement strand
GTCGATCGCGTTCCCGAGCTGGTCGAGGTCGGGCACGGGATGTCCGTCGGGGGGCCGCACGCTGAGCGAGATTCGTGCCAGCGAGCTCTGGCCGATCACGGTCTCCAGTCCGCGGGACGTCGCCCCCTCGCCGGTGATGCCGTACGCCTCGTCGACGAGCGCGGCAACTCGATCGGGCAGGTCGCCGGTGAACCTGGATCGGGGCAGGTACACAAGCACCGTGTGCCACGGACCGGTGGGTTCGGGGACGTCGATCACGCGTACGAGCTGGCGCTCCTGCAAGCCGACGATGTCGACGACGATCTCGGCGAGCGTGTCGCGGTCGAGCTCGAAGACGATGTCGCGCGGCAGCGTCTCGGTGACGTTGCGCACCGCTCGGCCGAGGTACGAGTTGGGCTCCGCTCCCGTCAGCTCGAGCACATCGTGGGCGCGGGCGCCCACGGTCGGGATGTCGTACACACTCGAGCGGTAGGCCGTCGATCCGAGCAGGCCGACGAACCGGTGCTCGACGCCGCTGCCGGGCGGTCGCAGCATGAGGCACAGCGGCCGCTCAGCGCGGTGCACGGTCGAGACGGCGTCGGTGCGGGCGATCACGACGGGCTCGTCGCCTGGGATTCCGGGCGGATCGAGCGACGACGACGACCGCAGCTGCCCGAGCGCCGTGCCGTCGCGCAACGTGAGGGTGCCGTCGCCGCCACGGTCGTAGTCGGCGGCGCCGAGCAGCACGAAGTGCTCGTCGGCGAGCCACGGCACGAGCGGGTCGAGATCGGCGAGGGAGCGCAGGCGGTCGCGCATCTCGGCGAAGTCGGCCACGACACCCTGCACCTCGGCGATCGCCGCGGTCACCTCGGTCTCGAGCGCTCGTCCGGCGGCCTCGTCGCAGCGGTCGAGCTCGATCTGCGTCCACGCCTCCATCTCGGCGTCGTCGCCCGACCAGGCCACGACTCGGTGATCGGCGTCACGCACCACGTCGAGCATCGGGTGGACGAGGAGGTAGATCGCGAGCCCGTGGCGCTCGATCACCATCCGCACGGTGTCGACCATGAACGGCACGTCGTCGGCGACAACGAGCAGGACCGAGTGCGTCGACTGCCAGCCGTGACGATCACGATCGGGCGACAGCACCTTGGCGATCGTCTGACCGGGCTCGCGGACCCGGCCGAGCGTCAGGTGCGCGACTGCGACGGCGTAGACGTCTTCGAGCTTGCGGTCGTCGACGTCGGACTCGGGAAGCTCCTCGTAGTAGCGAGGGAGGAACTCGGCCAGCACCGCATCGTCGGGCTGCCGCACCTGTGCCATCTCGGTGAGCTGGGCCAGGGCGGCGGCCAACTCGGCATGTCCCTGCATGTGCGATCACCCCATGGTCCGCCCCGCGTCGTTGCTGGGCATCTGGCCGCGATGGTAGCCGTGTTCATAACCTGGCCTTCATGGCTGGGCGAGATCCACACGCCGCACACCGTTCGGTGTCGGGAGGACTCGCCAGGGCGGCCGTCTTCGGCGTCAACGACGGGCTCGTCTCCAACGTGTCCCTGGTGCTCGGCTTCGCCGGCAGCGGCGCCGACTCCAGCGTCGTGCGACTCGCCGGCCTCGCCGGAGCCATTGCCGGCGCCGTCTCGATGGCAGCGGGCGAGTGGGTCAGCATCTCGGCGCAGAACGACCTCGTCGAACGAGAGCTGGAGGTCGAACGGCGCGAGCTGCTGCACAACACGACGTCGGAGACGTCCGAGCTCGTCGACATGTACGAGGCGCACGGGATGACGCGGGCGAGCGCCCAGTCGGCCGCCGAACAGGTGATGCGCGAGCCCGAGCGGGCGCTCGTAGTGCACGCCCGCGAGGAGTTCGGGGTCGATCCGTACGATCTGCCGTCGCCGTGGCGGGCGGCCGTGCTCAGCCTCGTCTGCTTCCTCGTCGGCGCGCTCGCCCCGGTGGTGCCCTGGTTCTTCGATGTGTCGGGGACGGCGCCAAAGATGACGTCGCTCGTGATCGGCGCCGTCGCCGCAGCCGTGGTCGGAGCGCTGCTCGGGCGTCTCTCCGAGCGTCCGCTCGCGCCGGCGATGATCCGTCAGGTGCTGATCGTGCTCGCCGCCTGCGCCGTCACGTACCTGGTCGGCCGCCTCGTCGGCATCAACGTCTCCTAGTCCGAGGCGACGCCGCGGACGGCGGAGCGGGCAGCGAGGACCCGACGACGTGCGTCCTCGGCGGTCTCCGCCGTCGCGGTGAGGTGGCCCATCTTGCGGCCGGGACGCGGCTCGCGTTTGCCGTAGAGGTGCAGCCGCACGTCGGGGTCGGCCAGCGCTGCGCTCCAGTCCGGCTCGCCGGTGGCCCAGAGGTCGCCGAGCACGTTCGCCATGGCCACCGCCGGCGCAGTCATCGTGACCGGACCGAGCGGGAGGCCACACACTGCGCGAACCTGTTGCGCAAACTGGCTCGTCGACGCTGCGTCGAGCGTCCAGTGGCCACTGTTGTGCGGCCGAGGGGCGAGCTCGTTGACGAGCACCTTGCCGTCCACGACGAACAGCTCGACGCCCAGCACGCCTACGTAGTCGAGCTCGTCGGCGACCCTCCTCGCCACGACAACGGCCGAGCGCACCAGGGGATCGGGCAGCGTGGCCGGCGCGACGCTCACGTCGAGGACCCCACCGACGTGCACGTTCTCCGTCGGCTCGTACGTCACGATCGTGCCATCGCTGCCACGGGCAACGATGACGCTCAGCTCCCGTTCGAGCGCGAGCTGTTGCTCCACCACGCACGGCACCCCGCCGAGGTCGCGCCACGCGGGACCGATCTCGGCGTCCGATGCAACCGTCCGTTGGCCCTTCCCGTCGTAACCGCCTCCCGCCGTCTTCAGGATCGCGGGGAACGAGAACGTGCCGCTCGCGGCGTCAAGGAGGTCGTCCTGGCCCTCGACGATCGCGAACCGACCGACCGGGATCGCGTGGTCGCGCAGGAACGCCTTCTCCACGCGACGGTCCTGCGCCACGGCGACGGCGGCGGGCGACGGCGCCACTTGGAGCCGTTCGGCCAGGCGGCGCAGCGACGCCGCCGGCGGATTCTCGAACTCCGTCGTGACGACGGCACACGTTGCTGCCAGCTCGTCGAGCGCGCCGGCGTCGTCGTAGGCGGCGACGAGGTGGATGTCGGCGATCGCCCCGGCCGGCGCGTGCGGATCGGGGTCGAGCACGGCAGTCCCGTAGCCCATCTGCCGGGCGGCGATGAGCGTGTAGCGACCGAGCTGGCCTCCGCCGAGCATCCCGATGGTCGCCGGCGGTACGACCGCGTCGCCCTGCGGGACGATCACGTCGCCGTCCTCACTCGGACGGCAGCGTTGACCGGGCTGCGGCATCATGGCGCCGGCGGCGATCGGCGTCGAGCGCGTCGCGCAGCGCCTCGTCGTCGGTAGCGAGCAGCGCGATCGCGAACAGCGCGGCGTTCGTCGCGCCTGCGCTCCCGATGGCGAACGTGGCGACGGGCACACCGGCGGGCATCTGCACGATCGACAGCAACGAGTCCTGACCCTGGAGGTGTCGCGACGGCACCGGCACGCCCAGCACGGGCACGGTGGTCTTCGCCGCGAGCATGCCCGGCAGGTGGGCCGCTCCCCCGGCGCCTGCGATGATCGCCCGCAGGCCACGCCCGCGTGCCACCTCTGCGTACTCGAACATCTCGTCGGGCATCCGGTGCGCACTCAGCACCCTCGTCTCGTACGCGACACCGAAGTCGCCGAGCACGTCGGCGGCAGCGCTCATCGTCGACGCCCAGTCACTTGTCGAGCCCATCACCACGCCGACCACCGGCGCCGACGCGTCGGGCATCAGAGGTTGATGCGCTGACGCTCCGGGAGGATCTTCAGGATCACCCGCTCCGACTGAATGGTGGCCGAGTAGTCGTGACCGAGGTAGCGCTGCGACAGCTCGTCGATGTGCGCTCGCGCCTCGTCACCGCCGATCTCGCCGTCGACGACGCCACGCACCTCGACGTACCGGTAGGGGTTCGCCAGGTCCCACACCGTGACGGTGACCGGGCCGTCCGACGTCATCGAGCGGTACTTGATGCGATGGCGCTCGGTGTTGATCAGCATGTGCTCGTCGTCGGCGTCGACCCACATCACGTGGCTGGCGATGTTGCCCGACGGGAGATGGAACGAGAGTGTGGCGAAGTTCTTCGCCGTGGAGAGGTCCTTGACTGCCGGTTCGATCATGCACGACACGATACGAGTTCGATGACCTCGAGGAGTCCAGAGTCAGTTGCAAGCACCATGATGTGTGGATGTCGACCCAGCGCAATGTTCTCGGCACCGAGCTCATCCCGTGTTCGATGGATCCGCTCACCGGGTTCTACCGCACGGGCTGCTGCGAACAGCACGGCGACGATCCCGGCTTCCACGTCGTGTGCTGTCGCGTGACCGCCGAGTTCCTCGAGTTCTCGAAGGCCGCCGGCAACGACCTCTCGACGCCGATGCCGCAGCACGGGTTCGCCGGGTTGCAACCGGGCGACCAGTGGTGCGTGTGCGCCGCTCGCTGGGCCGAGGCGTTGGAGGCCGACGCGGCGTGTCCTGTGGTGCTCGAGTCCACACACGTCTCGGCACTCGAGTTCGTGACGCTCGCCGACCTGCAGCGCCACGCCACCGCCACCAACTGAACGGTCTGGGCGGGATCGCTTCCAGCAGTTGACACCGATCCCGCCCAGACCGTGTGATGGGAGAAATCCCGCCCAGACGGTGGTGAGGGGGATCGGGCGGTCAGTCGGTGAAGTAGCCGCCGTCGGGGTGGAGGATCGTGCCGGTGAAGTAGGACGACTCGTCGCTGGCGAGGAATAGCGCAGCGGCGGCGACCTCGTCGGGTGTGCCGAGGCGTCGCAGCGGGAGACTCGTCGTGAACATGTCCTCGACGCCGGGGATCTCGGTGAGCACCTGAGTCATGTTGGTCTGGATGAAGCCAGGACCGATCGCGTTGACCCTGATGTTCGCCGGTCCGAGCAGCCGCGCCACCGACTTCGTGAACATCCACACCCCGGCCTTCGACACGGCATAGGCCAACGGTCCGGCGTCGGGGTGCTTCGCCGCCACGGAGGCGATCGTCACGATCGACCCGGACCCGCCGCTGGCCACCATCTGGCGCGCCGCGCCCTGCACCGCCAGCATCGTGCCCGTGAGGTTGACGTCGAGCACCTTGCGCCACGCCGCCAGCTCCATGTCCACGAACGCCGACGCCGGATCCGCCATCCTCTCGATCGCCTCGGCGACCAGTTCCTCGTTGCCGCTGCGATCACCGCTGACGTAGTCGGCATGCGAGATGCCCGCTGCCGTCAGCAGCACGTCGATCCCTCCGAACGTCTCGACGGCGGTGCGCATCATCGCTGTGTTCGACTCCTGATCGGAAGCGTCGAGCTGCACGGCGACGGCCTCGCCACCCGCGTCCTCCACCGCCTGCACGGTCTCGGTCGCGGCGTCGGTCATCAGATCGGCGACGACGACGCGCGCTCCCGCTGCGGCGAAGCGCACGCAGCACGCCCGTCCGATCCCGTTGCCACCGCCGGTCACCACCGCGGTCCGTCCTTCGAGCGCGCTTGTCACGGTCGCATCTTCATGTGTCGGCCCCCCGTGAGGTCAAGCCGGACGATCGCATGTGTCGCCGATGTCGTCCATCTCACAGCCACGCGATACGTGGATTCCTCGCCCTCGGGGCGCGCCGGGGCGGCGAGACGCCAGCGGCGAAGAGCAGGCGCACGACGCGCTGCCGATGGGGTCGGAACGGCTCGAGCAGCTCGAACATCCGGGTGTCGTCGAGCTGCCGCGTGGCGTCGCCGGTGAACGCCCAGACGACCATCGTTGGCAGGCCGTAGTCGCGCTCGACGACGATGTCGGGATCGCCGATCGACGCGGTCAGCGTGGACGTCGCCGTCCACGGGCCGATGCCGGGCACGTGCATCAGGTGGCGCAGCGCGGCGTCACTGTCCATCGATGCAGCTCGCTCGAGCCGGTGCGCCGAACGCGCTGCAGCGATCATGGTGGTCGCACGCGAGCGCTCGATCCCGAAGTGGTGGAAGTCGACGTAGCTGCGCGACGCCACGGTCTCCGGTGACGGGGCGAGCGTGAGACCGAACGGACCAGGCGCCGGTTCGCCCCATTCCGTCACCATCTCGCGCCAGGCGCGCACGGCCTCTTGCGTCGTGACGCGCTGGCCGACGATCGTGAAGAGCAGGTGCTGCCACACGACACCGGACGCACCGAGGCGGAACGGACCGTGCTGGCGCCAGAGGTCGGCGAGTCGCGCGTTCGGTGTCGGGTCGAAGCCGCTCGGATCGTCGTGCGACCCGAGCCAGCGCGGCGCGGCGTCGAGCAGCCACGTCGCGCCCTCGCCCCACGCCTCCACGTCGACGCTGCCCGACGTCCAGGTGAACGCAACGGTGCCGGGCCCCGCGGGTGTCCACACCGCGTTGGCGAACGATCTCGGCGCCCATCGGTGCGTCGGATTGCGCGGGAACACTCCGAACGGTGTCAGCGTCGGCCGGCACCGCCCGTCGAGAGCGATCGTGCGGGTCTCGTGTCGGACGCCCGTGCTCATCCCGCCCCGCTCGTGTCCGGCGCCGACGGCATTGGCGGCGACGTCAATCGAGGCCGAGCAGCACGCGCCACCGGGCCGGGAAGGCGGCCGCGACGTCGTTGTGCGACATGCGCAACGTCGGCTCAGGCACCATGTCGACGATCGCTCGCGACTCGGTGTAGTGGTGGGTCGTGTTGGCCACGCCCTCGAACAGGGGACGCCGCAGCGCAACCAGTTCGCCCGGTGGTTCGTCGCTGAGGTAGCCCCACACGGTGAGCGCAATGGTGAGGTCGTGGATGACTGGTGCCCGCCCGAACAGCGACGCCCGCCGCAGGGCGACGCCCACGGCGCCGGCGACGGCGTCCTCGATGTGCTCGTCGTCGCCGACGCGCACCTTCGGTTCGATCTGGCGCGCGAGCCGCAGCACGTACCCTTGATCGGGACCCTGGCGGCCGAGCAGCCGGCCGACGGGCTGGCGACCCTCGAGATCTCCGGGCCGGTTCGAAACCCACGCCGGCGGGATGTGGCTCGTCGGCGCGTAGCCGCGCGGCTGGTCAGTCGGATCGGTGGGAGCGAACTTCGGTGCAGCCACGTTCGTAGTTCTAGCCGGTCACTGCCGCCATCGGCTCGGCTGCCCGTTCGGCGACGAGCAAGCCGTACACGATGCTCTCCTCCAGTGCCCGCCACGACGCCTCGATGATGTTGGGGCTGACACCGATCGTCGTCCACGAGCGCTCGCCGTTCGTGGCGTCGATCAGGACCCGTGTGACGGCGCCCGTCGCCGTCGCGCCGTCGAGTATGCGCACCTTGAAGTCGGTGAGGTGCACCCGCGCGAGCGCGGGATAGGCCTTCTGCACGGCGGCTCGCAGCGCCGTGTCGATGGCGTGAACAGGGCCGTTGCCCTCTGCGGTGTGCACGTGGCGCTGGTCCTCCCCCGAGCCGTCGTCGCCCGAACCGACCCACACCTTGACGGTGGCCTCCGTGTTGAACTCGCCGTTCGGCAGCTCGTCAGTGATCACTCGCATGCTCTCGACACGGAAGTACTCGTGATCCCATCCGGCGGCGCGTCGCATCAGCAACTCGAGCGAGGCGTCGGCCGCCTCGAAGTGGTAGCCCTCGTGCTCCAGC
>JACDGA010000079.1 GCA_013815505.1 Acidimicrobiia bacterium | reverse complement strand
GGCGATTCGCTGCTCGCCACGTTCGAGGACCTGCGCACGCGCAAGTTCGATGCCGCACGCATCCGCATCCACGGCGACTTCCACCTCGGGCAGGTGCTGTGGACGGGGCGCGACGTCGTCATCATCGACTTCGAGGGCGAGCCCGGACGTGCCATCGGCGAGCGTTCGATCAAGCGCTCGCCGCTGATGGACGTCGGCGGCATGCTGCGTTCGCTCGACTACGCCGGTCGCGTCTCGATGGCGACATCGCAGGAGCGCGGCCGCATCAACGAGGTGCAGCGAGCGGCGCTCGAACCGTGGCGCCGCAACTGGACCGAGCGAATGCAGCGCCGCTACTACGAACGCTACGACGCGACCCTCGAGGCGACGCGTGACGCGAAGCGCCCGGCGCTGCTGCCCGACGATCCCGCCGACGCGAGGCTGCTGCTCGACGCGCACGTCTTGCTCAACGCGCTCTACGAGGTGCGTTACGAGCTGGGCAACCGCCCGCACTGGGCGGCGTGGCCGCTCGGCGCCGTGGCCAACATGGTCGTCGAGCGTGCAGAGAGCTCTTGACCGATGAGGCCCACCGTGTCCGCTCGCTCACGCGATCTCGGCCCTGCGTTGCAGCGCGAGGCGACGCTGCTCGGCGTCGAGACGACGTTCACGAGCGCTGCCGGCGCACGAGTGGAGTCCGACCCGCAGTCGGTCGCGCGCGTCGTCGAGGTGCTGCGCGCCGACCGGCGACCGGACGCTGCATCACTGCTCGACGAGGTGATCATCGCCGGCGGCCCGGCGGACGTCCGCGTGGCGCATCCCGATCTCGACGCGTTCGACGACGCCGAGCTCGTGCTCGCCGACGGGACCGTGCTGGCACGGCGTGACCTCGCCGAGTCGTGGCCCACCTTGCCGGTCGGTTGCCACGAGCTGAAGGTGGCTGCATCGGGCGGCGCACAGGCACGGGCGACGGTCGTCGTCGCGCCCGAGACGATGCCGACGATGGCGGGCCGACGCTCGGGGCTGTTCACGCCGGCGTACGGCCTGTGGAGCAACGACGACCCGCTTCCTGCGTATCACCACCTCGGCGACCTCGCCGCGGCGCTCGCCGCGCGGCATGTCGACGTGTTGTTCACGCTGCCGCTGTACGACCTCTTCCTTGACGAACCGTTCGACCCGAGCCCGTATTCGCCCGTCAGTCGCCTGCACTGGAACGAGGTGTACCTCGACGACGCCTCGCTCCCGCCGTCGCCGCTGCCGTCGACCGTGCACGACCCACTCGTCGACCTGGCGTCCCTGGCCGTGCGCCGCAGGGCCCAGCTCCTCGCCGCCGCCTCCCAGCTGCTGCCGACGGTGACCGACGAGCTGGAGTCGTTCGCCAAGCAACGTCCGGACGTGGTCGCCTACGCCCGCTTCCGGGCGGCAACGGCTCCCCCCGGCGACCACCCGACGGCGCTCGTGGAGCGCAGCCACGTGCTCGCTCAGTTCCTCGCCCACCGTCAGCTCTCGTCGGCCGCCACCCGAGGCGCGTCGCTCGGACTCGATCTCCCCATCGGCAGCCATCGCGCGGGGTACGAGACGTGGGCGCACCCCGATCTGTTCGCCGAAGGGTTCTCCGTCGGCGCCCCACCTGATCCGCTTGCGCTCGACGGCCAGGACTGGGGCTTCCCTCCGCAGCTGCCGGGGGCGGCTCGTCGCACCGGTTACGACCTGTGGCGTCGTCTCGTCGAGCGCGCCAGCGAGCACGCCGGCGTGGTGCGCATCGACCACGTGATGGCCGTGCACCGGCTGTGGTGGATCCCTCCCGGCGAGCCGTCGTCGCGTGGCGTGTACGTCCGCTATCCGGCCGACGAGCTGCTGGCCGTGATCGCTGCCGGTGCCGCCGTGCACGGAACCGTGGTCGTCGGCGAGAACCTCGGCACCGTGCCGAGCAGCGTGGACGAGGCGATGGCGCGCTGGGAGATGCTCGGGATGTACGAGGAGGGCTTCCACCTCGACGACGTCACCTTGCCCGTGGTGCCGGCACGATCCGTGGCGGGGATCCGCACCCACGACATGCCGGCGTTCGCGACGGCGATCGGTGCCGCCGAGGCGCCGGCGCACCGGGCGGCGATGCCACCGGGCCGGCGGTGGGACGATCCCGGCCACGCCGTCGAGCTCGTGCTCGAGCGGCTCGCTGGGAGCGACGCCGCGCTCGTGGTTGCCGACCTCGACGACCTGACGGGCGGCACCGAACCGCACAACGAGCCGGGCAGGGCGGAGCCGTGGACGTGGCGGCGACGACTCGCCGCACCGTTCGACGCGGTCCTCGCCGGCAGCGATGTCGACCGGCGGCTGGGCATGATCACGACACGAGGAGCCACGGAGGCGACGCGATGAGCGAGCGAAGCGAGCGAATCATCGGAAATGCGCGCAGCGCTCACAGGGGCACCATCATGTCGGCCCCCGGTGGCTGCCCTCGCGGAACCACCATGGTGCACCAGTGAGCGACAACCGGGTCGGCGAGCTCGATCTCCACCTGCTCCACGAGGGCACGCACCGTCACCTCCACCGTGTCCTCGGGGCCCATCCCGACGAGACCGGCACGTGGTTCGCGCTGTGGGCGCCCAACGCCGCTCGTGTGCGGGTGTCGGGCGATTTCAACTCGTGGACCGGTGACCACGACCTCGCACGCGTCGGAGGGTCGGGCGTGTGGGCTGCTCATGTCGACGGCGCCGAGCCCGGCGACGTCTATCGCTATCTCGTCCACAGCGCCGACGGCGCCGTGCTCGACAAGGTCGATCCGGTCGGCGCGGCGACGGTGGAGCCACCAGAGGTCGGCTCGGTCATCGCCGACCTGTCGTACGACTGGAACGACGACGAGTGGATGGCGGGCCGCGGCGCGCGGGTGGCACTCGACGCACCGGTGTCGATCTACGAGGTGCACCTCGGTTCATGGGGGCGACACGTGTCGCCAGGGCGGCGGTTCCCGCGCTACGACGAGCTCGCCGACCCCCTCGCCGACCACGTGCTCGCCCTCGGCTTCACCCACGTCGAGCTGCTGCCGATCACGGAGCACCCCTACTACGGATCGTGGGGCTACCAGACAACGGGGTATTTCGCCCCGACCGCCCGTCACGGCAGCCCACGCGACCTGATGGTGATGATCGACCGGCTCCACGAGCGTGGCGTCGGCGTGATCCTCGACTGGGTGCCATCGCACTTCCCGATGGACGACCATGGGCTCGCCCGTTTCGACGGGACCCACCTGTTCGAGCACGCCGATCCCCGTCGGGGGTTCCATCCAGACTGGACGACGGCGATCTTCAACTTCGGGCGGCCGGAGGTGCGGGCGTTTCTCGTGTCGAGCGCGGTGTGCTGGATGGAGCGGTTCCACGTCGACGGACTGCGCGTCGATGCGGTGGCGTCGATGCTGTACCTCGACTACTCGCGCGAGGAGGGCGAGTGGATCCCGAACCAGTTCGGCGGGCGGGAGAACCTCGAGGCCATCGTGTTCCTGCGCCAGCTGAACGAGGCCGTGTACGGCGAGTTTCCCGACGTCGCGACGTTCGCCGAGGAGTCGACGGCGTGGCCGATGGTGTCGCGACCCACCGACATGGGCGGCCTCGGGTTCGGCTACAAGTGGGACATGGGGTGGATGCACGATGCGCTGGCGCACCTCGCCCGTGATCCCATCGACCGCCGCCACCACCATGGCGAGCTGACGTTCCGCACCGTCTACGCCAACACGGAGAACTTCGTGCTGCCGCTGTCGCACGACGAGGTGGTGCACGGCAAGGGCACGCTGCTGACACGGATGCCCGGTGACGAGTGGCAGCGCTTCGCCAACCTGCGCCTGCTGCTGGCGATGCAGTGGACGCAGCCGGGCAAGAAGCTGCTCTTCATGGGCGGCGAGTTGGGCGCGCCGACGGAGTGGGCGCACGAGGGCTCGATCGACTGGTCACTCCACGATGCGCCGGGGCACGGGGGGATCCGCAGCCTCGTGTGCGACCTGAACGCCGTATACACGTCCGAGCGCGCACTCCACGCCGGTGACGCCGGGGAGTTCGGGCTCCACTGGGTGCTCGGTGACGACGCCGACCGCGGCCTGTACGCGTTCGTTCGACGTGACCCGGCCGATGCCGCTTGTGCGGTGCTCGTCGTGTGGAACACGACGACGACCGTCCATCACGACGTACGTCTCGGCGTGCCAGCCGCCGGACGGTGGGTCGAGCTGCTCAACACGGACGCCGCAGCGTACGACGGCACCGACATCGGCAACCTCGACGGCGTGACGGCGCTCGACGAGGGCTCGCACGGCCAGCCGCACTCGATCTCCGTCTCCGTCGGACCGCTGGCGACCTTGATCCTGGCTCCCGAACCCGCTCGATGACGTCGACAGCTCGGCGCGACCGTCTCGGGGCGACCGTGCTCGGCGACGGCGCAACGACCCGGTTCGAGGTGTGGGCGCCGTCGGCGACGACGGTCGACGTGTGGCTCGGCGCTGACGGAAGCCGGCGAGTCCCGATGTCGGTGCTCGACGACGTCGCCGGCACGTGGGCAGTGGACGTCGACGGCGTCGCAGACGGGGAGCGCTACCGCTACTGCCTCGACGACGGTGACGCCCTCGCCGATCCTGCGTCGCGGCGTCAACCCGACGGCGTCCACGGCGCCTCGGCTGTCATCGACACCGCGCGGTTCGGGTGGCACGACGACGAGTGGCGGGGCATCGCGCTCGACGACGCGGTGGTGTACGAGTTGCATGTCGGGACGTTCACGGCCGAGGGCACGCTCGACGGCGTGATCGGTCAGCTCGGGCGGCTCGCTGCGCTCGGTGTGACGGCGATCGAGTTGATGCCGGTGAACGCCTTCCCCGGCGAGCGCAACTGGGGCTACGACGGCGTGTTCGTGTCGGCCGTGCAGGAGTCGTACGGCGGTCCGGCGGGCCTCGCCCGGCTGGTCGACGCCGCCCACGCAGCCGGCCTCGCCGTGATGCTCGACGTCGTCTACAACCATCTCGGCCCCGAAGGCAACGTGCTGGCGAGGTACGCGCCGTACTTCACCGACGTGTACGTGACGCCGTGGGGTGATGCCGTGAACGTCGACGGACCGGGGAGCGACGTTGTGCGACGGACGTTCGTCGAGAGTGCAACCGGATGGATCCGCGACTTCCATGTCGACGGGTTGCGCCTCGACGCCGTCGGGTTCATCGTCGACCGCACGACACGGACGTTCCTGGAGGACCTCACCGTCGCCGTGCACGCCGCAGGTGCGGCCGCCGGTCGCTCGGTCGTCGTCATCGCCGAGAGCGCCGACAACGACCCGCGTCTGATCACACCCGTCGCCGAGGGAGGCGTCGGTTGCGATGCGTCGTGGAACGACGACCTCCACCACTCGTTGCGCACCACGCTGCTCGGCCCGCAGCGCGGGTACTTCGAGGACTACCGCGGCATCGACGACCTCGCAGCGGCGCTGGCTCGGGGCTGGGTGTTCAACGGGCGGTACTCGCGCTTCCGTGGTCGCTCCCACGGCCGCCCGCTCGATCGGGACGGCACCGGACATCGCCAGCTCGTCGTGTGCTCGATGAACCACGACCAGGTCGGCAACACACCGGCCGGCGAACGGCCGCGCCTGAGCCACTCGCAACGGCTCGTCGCGGCGGCGACGGTGCTGCTGTCGCCGTACACGCCGATGCTCTTCATGGGTGAGGAGTACGGCGAGACGGCGCCGTTCCCGTTCTTCATCGATCACGGCGATCCGGCGCTTGTCGAGGCGACGCGAACTGGTCGGCTCGCCGAGTTCGCTGGCGCCGGCTGGGACGGCGACGTGGCCGATCCCGCCGATCCGGCGACGTTCGCGCGAGCCGTGCTCGACCCGTCGCTCGCCGATGCCGAGCCGCACCGGTCGCTGCTCGCCGCCCACACCGAGATGCTGTCGCTGCGTCGTGAGATCGCCGCGCTCACGGACCCTGCTGCGAGCCACGAGGTGCGCCTCGAGGGTCGCGTGATCACCGTCGCTCGCACGCTCGGCGACGAGCACGTCGTGCTCACGCTGGCGTTCGACGCCGATCCCGAGGTCCACGGTGAGCCCGGCGCACCCGACGCCGAGACCGCGCCCCGCTTCGACACCCGCGCCGCCGAGTGGAACCTCGACCACGACGCCGACCGCACCCCCTGGTGGGCAACCGTGCGCGTCTCCTGACGTCGCGCGAGGGCGAGTGGTCGAGCTCGTCGAGACCTTGTCAGCGGGCGGGTCGGCGGTGCAGCACGACGGGGCGTGTGCGGTCGGCAGTGACGAACCCTTCATGCGTCGACCCGTCGACGAGGACGTCGTGCCACGAGCCGTCGGGCAGCTGGATCGTCACGGGCTCGCTGGCGACGACGGTCAGGACGCATGGGACGCCGGCGCTGTCGGTTCTCGCGAACGCGATCGCCGCCCCCTCGCCGCCCGACATCGGGAGCGGCTGATATCCGCCTCCTGGGCCGAACACCGACGGCTCGTCTCGCCGCAACGCCAGCAGCCGGGTCAGGACCACGGCCCGCGCACAGGGCGCACCGGGCTCGGCCAGTGCCGCCGCCAGGTCGATTGTCGCCGCTTTCGCCACCGTGGCGTCGAGCATCGACCGATCGGGCTCGGCACGGTTGTCCGGGTCGACGAGGAGGAACCTCGCCGCCTCGGTGCCCTGGTAGACGTCGGGCACGCCCGGTGCGGTGCAGCGCACGGCGAGCATCGCCAGCGAGATGGCCGCGCCACGTGCGGCGACGTTGGCGGTCAACGCGCGCAGCGGCCCGTCGTCATCCACCGCACGCACTGCGGTGGCTGCGACATCGTCGAGCCACGACTCGTACCGCTCGTCGGGGTCGGCCCAGGAGGTGTGCAGGTCGGCCTCGCGGGCACACTTGACGAGGAACGCGGAGAGCCGTTCCGTCGAGGGTGAGGCGGTGACCGCGGTGTGCAACGCCAGCCACGCCATCGACGAATCGACGCCGCCCAGCAGCGAGCGCTCGCTGCCCACCCACTCGTCGAACGCAGCGACGAACGCATCGGCGTGCTCGCACACGGCGAGTCCGCGCGCCCGCACGTCCTCGGATCGTTTCGTGTCGTGGGTCGTGCCGGCGAGCAGCGTCGACGGCCACCGCCGCGCCACCACCTCGTGATGAGCGTGCAGCTCGGCGACGCGATCGACATCCGCAGCTGGGTCGGGGTTGCCGCCGACCTCGCTCAGCGTGGGCACCGGGACGTAGCGAAAGAATGCGCGGTCCTCGACACCTTTCGCCGTCGCCGGACCCGTGAGTTGCTGCCAGCGCGTGCGCAGCTCGCGCGCCGCATCCGCGACCCCGGTGAGCGCCGCAACGAGTTCGTCCAGTTGCGTGTCGAGGTCGGGCCGCGCCGTTCGAGCGCTCGCCGCCGCAGTGTCAATGGCAGCCCGTCCGTCCACATCGCCGGGCAGGTAGGTGCGATAGCGGTCGAGGTGCACGCTCAGTTCGATCACGGCGTCCGTGTCCAGCCCCAGATCCCGGCCCGCCGCCACCGTTCTCGCCAGGTCGGGCGCGAGCCCACGCGCCAGCACCTCGCGACGGGCCTCGTCCTCCCAGTCGCGCAACGGACGGGGGTCGCCGATCACCGCTCGCCACGCTGCCGTGAGCGTCGCGACGCCGGTTGGGTCGAGCACCGCGTGCTCGACCACGCGGGCGTGCTCGTACCCCGTGGTCCCGTCGA
>JACDGA010000371.1 GCA_013815505.1 Acidimicrobiia bacterium | reverse complement strand
CGATCCACCTCGCCGATGCCGGGCGCTCGGTCGTCGTCTGCGACAAGGCGGTCTTCCCCCGCGACAAGTGCTGCGGGGACGGGCTGACCACGCTGGCGCTACGCGAGCTCGCGGCGCTGCGATTCGACCCTGGCGCCATCGCGCGTTGGACGGTCGTGGATGAAGCGCTGCTGCGCGCACCGAGCGGACGCGAGGTCGAGCTCCCGCTCCCCGCCGGTGGTACGTACGCTGCGGTCGCGCCGCGTTGCGAGCTCGACGCCGCGCTCGTCGACCTGGTGTCGAAGACGGGTGTGACGCTGCGCATGGGCACTGGCTTCGCCAGCCTCACCCGCGCCCGAGACCGGACGGTCGTCGAGCTCGACGACGGCACCGCGATCGAGACGAGTCACGTGATCGCGGCCGACGGCATGTGGAGCCCCGTGCGCCGTTCGCTCGGCCTCGCCCGGTCCGGTGACCTCGGCGAGTGGCACGCCTTCCGACAGTACGTCAGCGGCGTCACGGGCCCGGCCGCAACTCGTCTGTACGTGTGGTTCGAGCCCGACCTACTGCCCGGCTACGCCTGGTCGTTCCCACTGCCCGACGGTCGAGCGAACGTCGGCTACGGCGTACTGCGCGCCGACGGGCGCAAGGGCGCCGAGATGCGGGCCCTGTGGCACGACGTGTTCGAGCGACCGCACATCCGAGACGCGCTCGGCGGCGACGGCGTGACGTTCGAGGATCGTGTGCTCGCCTGGCCGATCCCCGGTGCGGTGACGTCGGCGACGTTGTCAGCCGGCGGCGTGCTGTTCGCCGGCGACGCCGCGGCGGCGTCCGATGTGCTGACCGGCGAGGGCATCGGCCAGGCACTGCTGATGGGGCGGCTCGCCGCCGATGCGATCGTGGCGAGCGGCGGGCAGGTCGATGATGCGGCTCGCCGCTACGAACGTGAGGTGCGGCGCGAGCTGTTCGCCGATCATCGCCTCTCGGCGGCGCTCGGACGGGTGCTCTCGCACCGGCGCGGCGCCAACGGTGCGCTGGCGATCGTCGCCGCCAGCGGCACCTGGGGACGCACGCGCTTCGCCCGCTGGATGTTCGAGGACGAGCCGCGGGCGATCGTCGCCACCCCGCGCCGCTGGCACCGCCGCTTCTTCTCCCGGCCCTCCCCCTTCCCTGACCCGGCGTCCGCGGCGCGCTGAGTCGCCCGGCAGGCGGCCTCGTTAACGTCGCCGCGGTGCAGACACGGCTGACGGAACTGTTGGAGATCGAGCACCCGGTGATGCTCGCTGGGATGGGTGGCGTCTCGTATCACGAGCTCGTCGCCGCGGTGAGCGAGGCGGGCGGGATCGGCACGCTCGGCGCCTCGACGATGCGGGTCGACCAGCTCCGCACCGAGATGGCCGACGTGCGTGACCGGACGTCGAAGCCGTTCGGCGTCGATCTCCTGACGGCGCTGCCCGGGCAGGTCGACGAGGGCATCGACGCCGTCATCGAGGGCGGCGCACGGATGTTCGTGGCGGGACTCGGCGTGCCGCGTGATGTCGTCGACCGCCTCCACGACCACCAGATCCTCGTCGGCTCGATGTGCGGCAAGGTGCGCCACGCTGTCGGCGCCGTGGCCAGCGGGTGCGACTTCGTCGTTGCCCAGGGCACCGAGGCGGGCGGTCACACCGGCACGGTCGCCACGATGGCGCTCGTCCCCCAGGTCGTCGACGCCGTCGGCGACCGCGTGCCCGTCGTCGCTGCTGGTGGACTGTTCGACGGACGTGGGCTCGCCGCCTCGCTGGCGCTCGGCGCCGACGGCGTGTGGATCGGGACGCGATTCATCGCCACTCCCGAGGCTCGTGCCGTCGAGGGTTACAAGGAGCTGCTCGTCGAGCGCGCAGAGGACGACACCGTTGTGTCACGGGCGTACACGGGAAAGACGTGCCGGGTACTGGCGAACTCGTGGACCCGGCACTTCGAGGAGCACCCCGACGAGCTGGCGCCGTTCCCCGACCAGCTGATGACATCGATCAACGGCGGCGCCAACCACCTCGGTGCCGCCAGCGGGACCGAAATCGATCGCGACAAGGAGTTCATGCCGGCAGGGCAGGGCACCGGAGCGATCCGGGAGCTCGTACCCGCCGCCGAGTTGGTGGCACGGATGGTCGCCGAGGCGGAGGCGATGATCGACCGCCTGACGTCGTATCGCTGATTCCGGCGAACGGGCGAGCCCGGATGACTAGTGTGCGGACATCGGCACGTCCTCGGGGGCTGCCAGGGGAGGAATGAAATGCGACGTACGTACGCACGACTCGCAGCGTCACTGATCACGGTCGTCGTGGTCGCCGGCGCCTGTGCCGACGAGGAAGAAGGCGGTGACACAGGGGCCACCACGGCCGAGGGCAGCACCGCCGAGGGCACCGGCACGACGGCTGCCGCTGGCAGCGCAACAACTACCGCCGGTGGCGGTGGCGCCGGAGGCGGCGGTCGGCTCGACGCAGTGAAGGAAGCCGACGAGCTGACATGCGGATCCCGATCCGACCTGCCGGGCTTCGCCGAGACCAACGCTGACGGCGAGTTCGAGGGCTTCGACGTCGACTTCTGCCGGGCGATGGCAGCCGGATTGCTCGGCGACGCCGAGAAGGCCACGCTCGTCGATGTCTCCACCGACGATCGTCTCATCGCACTTGCGGCGGGCGACTTCGATGTGCTCACTCGCAACACGACCCTGACCGCGAGCCGTGACGGTGCCGAGGGAGCGATGTTCCTGCAGCCCAACTACTACGACGGCCAGCGGATGATGGTTGCGGCCGACGCCGATATCTCGACGCTCGAAGACATGGACGGCGCGACGATCTGCGTCGCCG
>JACDGA010000370.1 GCA_013815505.1 Acidimicrobiia bacterium | reverse complement strand
GCACCCTTCAGCTCCTTCGGCATGCCGGGCATCATCTCCAAGATGTTGCCGAGTGGGCCCATCTTGCGCACCTGCTGCATCTGCTCGAGGAAGTCGTCGAGCGTGAACGTGCCCTCCATCAGGCGGCTCGCAGCTTCCTCTGCCTGTTCTTTCTCGAACGCCGACTCGGCCTGCTCGATCAGGGTCAGCATGTCGCCCATGCCGAGGATGCGGCCCGCCATTCGGTCGGGGTGGAACTGCTCGAAGGCGTCGAGCTTCTCCCCCGTCGATGCGAACGCGATCGGCCGGTCGATGACCTCTTTGACCGAGAGCGCGGCGCCACCGCGGGCGTCGCCGTCGAGCTTCGACAGGATCACGGCGTCGATGGCGAGCGTGTGGTGGAACGCCTCGGCGACGGTGACGGCGTCCTGACCGGTCATCGCGTCGAGGACGAGGAATGTGTAGTCGGGGTTGAGCGCGCCGGAGATGAGGCGCACCTGCTCCATCATCTGGGTGTCGATGGCGAGGCGGCCGGCGGTGTCGACGATGAGGACGTCGCGACCGAGACGGCGGGCCTCCTGCAGCCCCTTGGCCGCGGTGAGCACTGGGTCTTCGGGGTCGGAGTAGACGGGCACGTCGATCTGGCGACCGAGCGTGCGGAGCTGCTCGACGGCAGCGGGGCGTTGCAGGTCGGCGCCGACGAGCAGTGGCTGGCGACCCTGTGCTTTGAACCAGCGGCCGAGCTTGCCCGCTGCGGTCGTCTTGCCGGAGCCCTGGAGTCCGGCCATGAGGACGACCGTCGGGGGGCGCGAGGCGTACTGGATGCGCAGTGTCTCGCCGCCGAGGATGCGGATCAGCTCGTCGTTGACGATCTTGACGACCTGCTGGGACGGGTCGAGCACCTGCGACGTGGTGACCCCTATCGCCTTCTCGCGGATGCGGTTGACGAGCTTGCGGGTGACGGCGACGTTGACGTCGGCCTCGAGCAGCGCGCTGCGGATCTCCTTCAGGATCTCGTCGACGTCGCGCTCGGTCAGGCGCCCCTTGCCGCGGATCCGCTTGACGACCGCCTCGAGCCGGGTGGACAGGTTGTCGAACATGCCCGGCAAAGGCTACCGATGCCGCCCCGGTCCCGATCCGACGTGCGTACTACGGGGCGACACGGACGGTGACGGTGGGGTGGCGCGACGACCACACCATCCCGCCGGGTCCACTGAGCCGCAGTCGCATCTCGTAGCGCTGGGGACGTGACGTGGTGTTGGCCGGCACCTTGACGTCGAGGATCGCCCTGCCGTCGACGACGAGAGCCTTCGTGGGCAGCGAGCCGATGATGGGCGAGCTGCCGAAGCGCACGGACGTTGCGCCCGTGGCGCGGGCTTCGAGTCTGACCCAGCTCCCGCTCGGCCGGATCACGAGGTCCGTTGACGACGTCCTGCCGTCACGACTGACGGTGAACGACCATGCCGATGGCGCCTCGATGACGCGGTTGTAGCGGTATCCGGCGTACCGGGAATCGAGATCGGCTCGACGCTTCGTGAACTGCGACGCCCGATTCGGCTCGCTCGACTCCTGTGCCAGTACGAGTGTGTCGGCGTCGGCCCAGCGGATGAACACGAGAGTGTGCCCTGGCCGCAACAGGATGTCGCCCGGCCGCAGCTCGTCGATAGACCCGAGTCGAGTCGAGATGTTGGGCAGCGTCGACGTGCTGTAGGACTGCGAGAGCCCCCATGCCATCGACACGAAACCCGAGCAGTCGACGCGGTAGCGACCGTGGTTCGCCGACGGGTAGGTGCCGTATTCGTTGGGGAAGGGGCGCGATGCGCACCACTCAGTGCCTGCACGATTGACCCAGCTCGACGCCCGCTGCACGATTGCGCTGCGGTTGATCGGGTCGCCGCCGTTGCCACTCGTTCCGTTCCAGTAGTTGGCGCCGTCGAACGTGCACCCGGGCGAGCGCTCGAGTTGCGTCGACGTGACGAGCGGTGGGTCGCCTTCCCGCTCGAACCGCCCGGGTTCGAGCGCGGAGGTGTCGACCGGTTCCGGTACCGGCGGTGACGGCGGTTCCGCGTTGACGTGCGGTGCCGGGATCGCGAGCGCGGCGGTGCCGGCGAGACACAGAGCGAAGGCCGTTCGCTTCGGTAGGGATGCGCGCACGCGGGTCGAGCTCATGATTGGCAGAAGGAGAGCCGCGCCGGGCGGGAACCGAGCGGAAGGGACGAGTTCGGATGATAGTCCCGTTTGGACGACGCCCCCAACCGGAGCGTCCGGCGACACTCGGTCCGGCGCTCGGCCGGAAGGAGAACGGAGTGCGGTGAAAGGTTGGCGGCGACGTGGAACTCTCTGTCGTTGATGGACGCGTCGCATCGTGCCGAGTCGCCGTCGGGGGCCGCCGATCTCGATGTGCTGCTGCTGCCGGTGCGCCGGGCGCTCGTCGCCCGGTACGGCACCGACGTTGGCGCCGAGGCGGCAGCGGAGGTCGCCGTGTGGGCGGTGGAGCACGACGAACGACTGGCGCCGATGACGAACCCGAGCGGCTACCTGTTCCGCGTTGGGCAGACGGCGGCGGGACGGCTGCTGAAGTGGGGGAAGCGAGAGGTTCAGTTCCCAACCGAACCGCGCTGGGACGACGCACCCGATCTCGACGGCGACGTCTTCGACGCACTGCGTGAGCTGCGCGAGGAGCACCGCACCGCCGTGCTGCTCGTCCACGGCTACGACTTCACGTATCGCGAGGTGGCCGACCTCCTCGGCGTGAGCGAGTCCGCCGTCACCAACTTCGTGCACCGCGGGATGACCAAGCTCCGCTCGATCCTCGGAGAGGACCCCTCATGATCGACCTCGAAACACGACTC
>JACDGA010000078.1 GCA_013815505.1 Acidimicrobiia bacterium | reverse complement strand
GTCGACCTGATCGCCGAGCACCGGGGGTACGAGGTCGATCTGGCGACGATCCCCCAGGAGGACGAGGTCTACGCCATGCTCTGTCGCGCGGACACGGTCGGTGTGTTCCAGATCGAATCGCGGGCACAGATGGCGACGTTGCCGAGGCTCAAGCCGCGGCGCTTCTACGACCTCGTCGTCGAGGTCGCGCTGATCCGCCCCGGTCCGATCCAGGGCGGCTCGGTGCATCCCTACATCCGCCGCCGCAACGGCCAGGAGCCGATCACCTACCTCCACCCGCTGCTCGAAAACAGCCTCGGCAAGACGCTCGGCGTGCCGCTGTTCCAGGAGCAGCTGATGCAGATGGCGATCGACGTCGCCGGGTTCACCCCCGCAGAGTCCGACGAGCTGCGCCAGGCGATGGGGTCGAAGCGCTCGGCGGCGCGGATGGAGCGACTGCGCGAGCGGCTCTACGCCGGGATGGCGGAGCGTGGCATCGAGGGCGAGATCGCCGACGAGCTGTACGTGAAGATGAAGGCGTTCGCCAACTACGGCTTCCCCGAGAGCCATTCGGTGAGCTTCGCCTACCTCGTCTACGCCTCGTCGTGGATCAAGTACCACGAGCCGGCCGCCTTCTGCGCGGCGCTGCTCAACGCCCAGCCGATGGGGTTCTGGAGTCCGCACACGCTGTGCCAGGACGCCCGCCGCCACGGCGTCGTCGTCCGCAGCCCCGATCTGGTGGCGTCGAGAGCCGCAGCGACTCTCGAGGCTGTTCATGATGCGGCCGGCGAAGCGCCTGGAGACGCCGCCGTGCCGAAGCGGGGCTCCACCCCTGAACGGCGCGATCGACAAGCTGGTGTCGGTTCGCAGCGAGAGCTCGCCGTGCGGTTGGGGTTGGGTTCGGTGCGTGGCATCGGGAGCGAGGTCGCCGACGAGATCGAGGCGTGCCGCGACGCCGACGGCCCCTACGCCGACGCAGAAGACCTCGTGCGGCGGGTGCCGTCGCTCACGTTGGCGCAGCTGGAGTCGATGGCCACCGCAGGCGTGTTCGAGGAGTCGCTCGGACTCGACCGGCGCCGTGCGCTGTGGACCGTCGGCTCGGTCGCCCAGGCCCGACAGGGGACGCTGCCCGGCATCGTCACCGGCGAGCGGGCACCGGCGTTGCCGGAGATGTCGGCGAGCGAGGCGGCCGTCGCCGATCTGTGGGCGACGGGCGTCGCCCCCACCGGTCACCCCACGCAGTTCCTCCGCACCCAGCTCGCCGAGCACGGCGTGGTGACGTCGGCGGGGCTGTGGGAGCGCGAGCCGGGCGGGCGGGTCCTCGTCGCCGGTGTGGTGACCCATCGCCAGCGCCCGATGACGGCGCAGGGCACGACGTTCCTCAACCTCGAAGACGAGACGGGGCTGATCAACGTCGTCGTCTCGAAAGGCTGCTGGGCGAGGTTCCGCCGTGTCGCCCGTGAGGCGCCCGCGATGCTGATCCGCGGCCGGCTCGAACGCAGCGAGGGCGTCATCAACATCGTCGCCGAGCACCTCGCCCCGCTCGTCGTCCCCGGCTCCACCGTCCACGCCAGCCGCGACTTCCACTGATGCCGGGGCTCCGGGAGTCTTTCAGATGCGCTCAGACCCGCGCCGCTAGCCTCGGCGCCGATGACGGCCCTCGCCATCTTCTTGTTCGTGGCCGCGGCGTGGTCGTTCTACTGCGTCGCACGACCGCGCACGGCGTGGCGGGCGACGGAGGGCTGGAAGTACCGAGACCCCCAGAACGTCGAGCCTTCCGACACGTACGCGTCTGACATGAGGACACCGTGACCGTGCGCTGCGGCGACTCTCCACCAGGGATCGACTCGATGTCCGCCGTGTATCTCAGCCTCCAGTCGGTCAGCGAACCGTGTCGCGGAACCGAGTGCTGAACGCGCGACGCCAGCAGGCCCACGAGGCGCTGATCGCCACCGGCGCGATCACGTTTCCCGACGAGCTCCCGATCACGGCTTGGCGCGACGAGCTGCGCGCCGCCATCGACGCCCACCAGGTCGTCGTGGTGGCAGGCGAGACCGGTTCGGGCAAGAGCACCCAGCTCCCGAAGCTGTGCCTCGAACTGGGACGTGGCGTGGACGGCATGATCGGCCACACCCAGCCGCGCCGGGTCGCCGCCCGCACGATCGCCGCCCGGATCGCAGACGAGCTGGGAACCGAACTGGGCGACGTCGTCGGCTACTCGATCCGCTTCAACGACCGCATCGGCGAGCGCACGCTCGTCAAGGTGATGACCGACGGCATCCTCCTCGCCGAGCTACAACGTGATCGCCAGCTGCGCCGCTACGACACGCTGATCATCGACGAGGCGCACGAGCGCAGCCTCAACATCGATTTCCTACTCGGCTACCTCCGTCGCCTCCTCGAACGCCGCAAGGATCTCAAGGTGATCGTCACGTCGGCGACGATCGACACCGCGCGGTTCGCCGAGCACTTCGCCGCCGGCGGCGCGACCGTCCCCGTCGTCGAGGTGACGGGCAGGACGTACCCGGTGGAGGTGCGCTACCGGCCGTTCGGTGTCGATCCCGACGACGAGCGCGACCAGGTGCAGGCCGTTCTGGACGCCGTCGACGAGCTCGCTCGCGAGGGCCCCGGTGACGTGCTCGCGTTCTTCAGTGGCGAGCGCGAGATCCACGACACGGCCGATGCGCTGCGCGAACACCTGCGACCCGGCGACGAGGTGCTGCCCTTGTACGCCCGACTGTCGTCGGTCGAGCAGCAGCGCATCTTCGCACCGCACAGGGGACGTCGCGTCGTGCTCGCCACGAACGTCGCCGAGACGTCGATCACGGTGCCCGGTGTGCGTTACGTGATCGACACGGGTGTCGCCAGGATCTCGCGCTACAGCAGGAGGTTGAAGGTCCAGCGCCTGCCGATCGAGGACATCTCGCAAGCGTCGGCGGCGCAGCGGGCGGGCCGCTGCGGCCGGCTCGGACCGGGCGTCTGCATCCGGCTCTACGACGAGGACGACCACGTCGATCGGCCCGCCTTCACGGAACCCGAGATCCTGCGCACGAACCTGGCGTCGGTCATCTTGCAGATGACAGCGATCGGCCTCGGCGACGTCGCCGCGTTCCCCTTCGTCGAGCCGCCCGACGCCGCCTCCATCCGCGACGGATACGCGCTGCTGGAAGAGCTCGCCGCCGTGCGCCCAGCCGACCCTGACGGCACACGGCGCCTGACGAAGATCGGGACGCAGCTCGCACGGTTGCCGGTCGACCCGCGCCTCGGCCGGATGGTCCTTGCTGCGCAGCGTCACGACTGCGTCCGAGAGGTGCTCGTCATCGCGGCTGCGTTGTCGATCCAGGATCCTCGCGAGCGTCCCGCCGAGCACCGAGAGGTGGCGAACGAGCTGCACCGACGGTTCGTCGTCGACGGGTCTGACCTGCTCGGGCTCGTGGCCCTGTGGGATTATCTGCGCACCGAGCAGCGCGCCCGCTCGGGCAACCAATTCCGAAAGCTGTGCCGCACCGAGTACCTCAACTACCTGCGCGTGCGCGAGTGGCAGGATCTCTTCAGCCAACTGCGACAGGTGGCGGGCCAGCTCGGCATCCGTCCCGGCACCGACGACAGCCATCCCGACCACGTTCACCGAGCGCTGCTGACCGGGTTGCTGTCGCACGTGGGGATGCGCGAGGACGACGGGCGGGAGTTCCGTGGCGCACGTGGGGCCCGGTTCGTGATCGGCCGCGACTCGTCACTCTCGCGCCGATCGGGCCGCTGGGTGATGGCGGCGGAGCTTGTCGAGACGAACCGGCTGTGGGCACACCGGGTGGCCGACATCCAACCGCAATGGGCCGAGGACGCCGGCGCCCACCTCGTCACCCGCTCGTACGGCGAGGCGCGCTGGGACGCTCGCCGCGGTACCGCCGTGACCACAGAGACGGTGATGCTCTACGGGCTCGCAGTCGTCGCCGGCCGAACTGTCGGTCTCGGGCGCATCGATCCCGAGCTGGCGCGGGAGCTGTTCATCCGCCACGCCCTCGTCGAGGGCGACTGGACGACTCATCACGCCTTCGTCGAGCACAACGCCGCGTTCGTCGCCCGGGTGCGTTCGATGGAGGATCGTGTCCGGCGTCGCGATCTGCTCGACGATGAGGCGCTCGCGCGCTTCTACGACGAGCGAGTGGGCGCAGGTGCCGTCTCGACGGTCGACTTCGACAAGTGGTGGAAGGACGCCCGCACGGCGGATCCGCAGCTGCTCGACCTGTCCGACGACGTTCTCCTCGCCGACGCCGACCACCCCGCAGTGCGCCTCGACGGCTTCCCCGACACGTGGCGTCAGGGCGACGTCGAGCTGGCGTTGCGCTACCGCTTCGACCTCGGTGCACCCGACGACGGTGTCACCGTGCTCGTCCCGATCACCGTGCTCAACCAGGTCACGGTGGACGGCTTCGACTGGCACATCGCCGGACACCGCGGCGAGCTGGTGGCGTCCATGGTGCGGACGTTGCCGAAGTCGACGCGACGTGCCCTCATCCCTGCGGCCGAGACGATCGCTGCCGCCACGGCGCGACTCGGCGAACCGAACGGCAGGTTCGTCGACGCCGTCGCCGCGGCGCTCAGCGATGTCAGTGGCGTGCAGATCCCACCGTCGGCGATCTCGACCGACGACCTCGCTGCCCACCTGCGGATCCACTTCGCCGTCGTCGACGAGGCAGGAAAGGTGCTCGCCCGCGGTGACGATCTCGCCGAGTTGCAGCGGGCGCAGTCGGGACGGGCGCGTGCGGCGATCGCTGACGCCGCGCCGCTCGCCGAGCGTCACGGCATCACCGCGTGGGACATGGGCGAGATCCCGGCGGTGGTGGAGTTCTCTAGTGCCGGCAACCCGGTGCGCGCCTACCCGGTGCTCGTCGACGACGGCGACAGCGTGTCGCTGCGGCTCGTCACGAACCCCGACCTGCAGCGTCGTGCCATGCGCGGTGGCGTCCGCCGGCTCGTCCTGTCGACCGTGGCACCGAGCCGGCGCGCGGTGCGTTCCGTGTTGACGGACCAGCATCGAATGATCGTCGCACGCGCGGGGATGGTGCTCGACGAGCTCGTCGCCGACGCGATCGATGCCGCCGCCGACGACCTCGTCTCCTCGCACGACCTCCCGTGGGACACCCCGGCGTTCGACACGCTCGTCGGCGAGGCACGGGGCAGGCTCGGCGACGTCGCCTCCCGGGCGCTACTCGACGCAGTCGAGGTGCTCGCCGTCGCGGTCCGCGTGCGCGCCACGCTGGACACCCGGCGCGGCGAAGCCGTTGCGGCGTCCGTGGCCGATGCGCGTTCTCATCTCGACCGTCTCGTGCGACCTGGATTCGTCGTCACGGCAGGTGTCGCCCGCCTCCGCGACGTCGCCCGCTACATGACTGCGATCGAGCTGCGTCTCGAGCGCCTCGGCGACGACATCGCGAGGGACCGCCGCAGGATGGACGAGGTCGTGCCGCTCGAGCGGGCGTACGCCGAGTACCTCCACCGTGTCGGCCGGCGTGCGCCTCGCGAGGCGACGACGATCGGCTGGCAGCTCGAGGAGCTGCGCGTGGCGGTGTTCGCACAGCAGCTCGGTGTGGTCGGCGGCAAGGTGAGCGTGACCCGCCTCGAGCGCGCGCTGGCCGAGCTGGCGAGCCGCTGAACCCCTCAGTCCACCGCGTTGGCGAGCCCGTCGACCACCTCGACACCGTCGACGCCGAGCAGCATCTGCGGAGGTCCGACGACCTTGCACGACCTGCTGCCGCCGCCGACGACTATGCGCTTGCGGGTCATGACCGCCGCATCCACCCACACGGGCACGCCGGGCGGCAGCGCGAACGGCGTCACGCCTCCCGGAGTCATGCCCGTGAGCGTGACCGTGTCCTCGGCAGGGGCGAACGACGCCTTGCGCGTCCCGAGCCGCTTGCGCACGACCTTGTTGACGTCGAGGCGGGTGCTTGACAGGACGAGGCACACGGCGTACACCGGCGGGTCCGCCTTGCCGGCGACCACGATCGCGTTGGCCGAGTCGTCGGGGGAGTAACCGTACGCCTCGCAGAACGCCGCGGTGTCGGCGAGCGCGGGGTCGCAGTCGATGACCTCGACCCCGTCGAGGCCGGCCACGGTGTCGCGCACGGCGCGCTCGATCGGGTCCATCAACGCGTCCCGAACGCTGCGTCACGCGTTCGAGCGCGCAGCATGCGGTCGGTGAAGCCGGTCGTGCCCTCGTCGAGCAGCTCGGAGGCGGCACTCGCAAGCGCGCCGTAGGCGACCCACGCCAGCATTCCGCCCACCGAGACACGCCGCACGCCCAGGTCGGCCAACCGTGAGATCGGCGGCGTGCCGGGCACGGCGAGCACGTTGACCGGTGCGCCGAGTTGATGCATGGCGTCGACGACGCGAGCGATGTCGTCGGCGTCGACGAGTCCGGGCGCGTACAGGACGTGCGCGCCGGCCCGGCGGTAGCTCGTCAGTCGCTCGATCGTGTCGTCGAGGTCCTCGACGCCGTGGATGTGGTTCTCGGCACGTGCGGTGAGCACCAGGCCCGCGGCCGAGGCCGCCTCGGCAGCCGCTGCGACACGAGCCGTGGCGACGTCGATCGGATCGATGCGATCGACGGCCGGGTCCCAGTCCTCGATGGAGCACCCTGCGGCTCCCGCGTCGGCGAGCAGCGCAACGGTCGTTGCCACGTCGTCGGGTGTCGCGCCATAGCCGCGCTCGGCGTCGACGCTCAACGGGATGTCGACGGCGTCGGCGAGTGCTGCGGTGTGGGCGACGACCTCGTCGCGTGTCACCGACATGTCCGGCCGACCGAGGCTCGCCGCGAAACCCGAGCTCGTCGTCGCGATGGCGACGGCTCCGAGAGATTCGAGCAGCTTGGCCGAGCCGGCATCCCAGGCGTTGGGCATCAAGAACATGGCCGACCGGTGCAGTTCGGCGAAGCGCGTCGTCATCTCAGGGCTGGCAGGCATCACTCGTTGACGCTAGCGAAGGCTCATGATCGCTTGCCGCTCGAGGCGCCGGCGAGAATTAGCGAGGCGCAGCACCGTGGCGACAGGAGAGTTGCCTGACCGCCACTTCGGCAACGGCTCGCTGCCGTCGCCTGGCACGGCACTCGCCGCTGCGGCGAGCGCGGGATCGACGTCGCCCGACAGCGACGAGATGATGGTGCGACGCACGAGCTCGTCCCAGTCGCTGCCACGTCGCAGCATCGCATGGCCGTCGCCTGCGACCGTGAACAAGGCGAGTGCATTGCCGGCGGCCCGGGCGCGCTCGACGTACCGCTGCGTCATCGCTGCGCTCGTGATGCGGTCGCGGTCGCCGTGAGCGACGACGACGAGACGGCCGCTGAGGTCGGGAACGGCATCGGACGCGGTGAGCCACGGCGCCAGTGCGGCGACGCCGACGACGACTGGGTGGTCCGCGGCGCCGATCACCGCCCGCCCACCCATCGAGTGGCCGACCAGGACGACGCGGCGGATGTCGCCCTCGGCGACGGCGTCGAGCACGGCGAGCAGGTCGGTGAGCGCGTCGCCGTGCTCGTTCCACCCACGGTGTCGGTAGCGCACGAGTCCCACGGCGGCCGCGGGCTCGGCGCGCACGGCGACGTCGACGAACGAGAACATGCGAGTCAGCGCGTGCGCCCACTCGGGCGTCGGCTGGCGCGATTGCTGTCGACCGCCATGGGCGACGACCACCAGGTCGTTCGCACCGGCGGGATC
>JACDGA010000369.1 GCA_013815505.1 Acidimicrobiia bacterium | reverse complement strand
GCCCTTGCCGAGGTGGTACAGCCGACCGATCATGTCGAGGTTCTCGAACCCGGTGAGGTACTCGTCGACTGCCGCGTTCTGTCCGGACGCACCGATCACCTCTCGCGCACGGGATGGATCACCGAGGACATCGATGCCTGCGACGGTCGCCGAGCCGGAGTCCGGTCGCAGCAGTGTGGTCAAGATGCGGACGGCGGTGGTCTTGCCGGCACCGTTGGGTCCCAGGAGGCACAGCACACTGCCCTCGGGAACGCGCAGTGACAGCCCGCCGAGGGCGGTCACGTCTCCGTAGGTCTTGACGAGGTCGTGGGCGACGATCGTGTCAGTCATCGGTCATTCTCTCCGTTGTGCCGGGCGCCAGGGGACGTGGCGACGGGGTTGAAAGTAGGGGTTCGAGTGCGCTGGAGGTCAGGTGGTTTCCTGTGACAGACGTCGCCGACGGGCGAGACTCATCGGTCGTCCACGACGGTCAGCTTGACGGCACGGTCCGCAGGTTCGATCTCGTGCGTGAACGTCGTCGCCGGACTCGCTCCTACCATGGTCGGCGTCCGCACCGCTGCGATTCACTCACTCGGGGGAGCCATCCATGTCCGATGACCGACCGGAACAGAACATCGACGCACTGCTCGCCGAGGACCGCACGTTCCCGCCCTCGGACGAGTTCAAGCGTGATGCGCTCGTCACCGACACCGACCTCTACGACGAGGCAGCCCGTGACGACGAGGCGTTCTGGGCTACGCAGGCCGCCGAGCTCGTCCACTGGGATCGTGAGTGGGACACGATCCTCGACTGGCAGCTGCCGTACGCGAAGTGGTTCGTCGGCGGGCAGCTCAACGCCTCCTACAACTGCCTCGATCGCCATGTCGAGGCGGGCAATGGTGACAAGGTCGCTCTCCACTGGGAGGGTGAGCCCGGCGACACGCGAAAGATCACGTACACCGAGCTGTGCACCGAGGTGCAGCGCTTCTCCAACGCGCTGAAGGCGCTCGGTGTCGCCAAGGGCGACGTCGTGAACATCTACCTGCCGATGATCCCGGAGGCAGCGGTGGCGATGCTCGCCTGCGCCCGCATCGGGGCACCGCACAGCGTCGTGTTCGGCGGGTTTTCGTCGCAGTCGCTCGCCGATCGCATCATCGACGCGAAGGCGAAGGTGCTGATCACCGCCGACGGCGGCTACCGCCGCGGCGAGGTCTTCCCGCTCAAGCCGGCTGCCGACGAGGCCGTCGCCGCCAGCGACACGATCGAGCACGTCGTGGTGGTGCGTCGCAGCGAGAACGACGTGGAGATGGTCGACGGCCGTGACCACTGGTACCACGAACTCATCGAGGCAGCCGACCCCGAATGCCCGCCGGAGCCGATGGACTCCGAGGACTTGCTCTTCCTGCTCTACACGTCGGGCACGACCGGCAAGCCGAAGGGGATCATGCATTCCACGGGCGGCTACATGACCCAGACGACGTTCACCCACAAGTACGTCTTCGACCTCCACCCCGACACCGACGTCTACTGGTGCACGGCCGACGTCGGCTGGGTGACCGGCCATTCGTACATCGTCTACGGGCCGATGTCGAACGGCGCCACCCAGGTGATGTACGAGGGCGTGCCCAACCACCCCGGCAACGACCGCTTCTGGGACATCGTCGAGAAGTACAAGGTGACGATCCTCTACACCGCGCCGACGGCGATCCGCACATTCATGAAGTGGGGCCCCGAGGAGCCGGCGAAGCACGACCTGTCGAGCCTGCGCCTGCTCGGCACGGTCGGCGAGCCGATCAACCCGGAGGCGTGGATGTGGTACCACACCCACATCGGCGGCGAGCGCTGCCCGATCGTCGACACGTGGTGGCAGACCGAGACCGGGGCGATCATGATCAGCCCGCTGCCCGGTGCGACCACCACGAAGCCTGGATCTGCGACGTTCCCGATTCCCGGCGTCTCCGGTGAGATCATCGACGACGAGGGCAGGACCGTCGACCAGGGTGGGGGCTACCTCACACTGACGCGCCCTTGGCCGGCGATGACCCGCGGAATCTGGGGCGATCCCGAGCGGTTCGTCGAGACCTACTGGGCCCGCTTTCCCGACCGCTACTTTGCCGGTGACGGCGCTCGCGTCGACTCGGACGGCTACTTCTGGGTGATGGGCCGCATCGACGACGTGATGAACGTGTCGGGGCACCGCATCTCCACGTCGGAGGTCGAGTCGGCCCTCGTGTCGCACCCTGCCGTCGCCGAGGCGGCGGTGGTCGGCGCGAACGACCCGATGACGGGGCAGGCGATCATCGCCTACGTGATCACCCGTGGCACCGCGCAGGTCGAGGTGAAGGTCCTTCGCGAGCACGTCGCCACCCAGATCGGCTCGATCGCGAAGCCGAAGACGATCTACTTCACGCCCGATCTGCCGAAGACGCGCAGCGGCAAGATCATGCGGCGCTTGCTGCGCGACGTCGCCGAGGGACGCAACCTCGGTGACACGACGACGCTCGCCGACGCCTCGGTCGTCGACGAGCTCGCGAAGCGCGCGAGCGAGGCGCCGGCCGAAGAGTGAGCGAGCGCCAGCGACGAGCCTGCGATGGGGTGTGGGGGCGCAGCCCCCACGGTGTCGAAGAGTGAGCGAGCGCAGCGAGCGAGCTCTGCGGGTGTGGGAGCGCCAGCGACGAGCCTGCGATGGGGTGTGGGGGCGCAGCCCCCACGGTGTCGAGGAGTAGCCGTGACGGACTCTGGTCACGAGGACGGCGCAACGGATCGCGACGGACCCTCTCCGGCGCGGGCGATGTTCGCTGCGGACGCCGCGGCGGCGATGCTCGGCATCGAGCTCGTGGATGTCACACCCGGT
>JACDGA010000368.1 GCA_013815505.1 Acidimicrobiia bacterium | reverse complement strand
TCAGCACCGAGCGGGCGTCGAGCTGAACCGATGTGATGGGGCCGGCGTCGGAATCCCCTGGCGATCCTGCCACCGTCGGTACGGTACGAGGTCATGGCTCGCACTGGGGGGACCATCGACGTCGACGGTGCGGCACCGGCGGGACGCTCGCTGCGGCTGTCGATCCCCACCACCACGTGGCTCGTGCTCCTCGCAGGGGTCGCCGCCGTCGTCGCCGTCAGCGGGATCGTCTCGCGGGCGCAGCGACCACTCGGCTGGGCGCTCGCTGCGATCGTGCTCGCCGCCGCGCTCCACCCCGCCGTCGCAGTGCTCGATCGCCGGATGCCGCGCGCGATCGCCGTGCTGGCGGTGATCCTTGCGGCGAGCGCGATCGTCGGTGGGATCGCCTTCCTCACGCTACGCGACCTCGACGACCAGTTCGATCGCCTGCGGGCGGCGATCCCCGAGGCCGCAGCCGAGATCGAGACGTCGCCTCGCTTCGGTGACACCGCGGAGGACTTCGGGCTGCTCGACAAGGCACAGGAGTTCGCCGACGATCTCCGGTCCCCGTCGCGCACCGTCGGTCGCGACGCCGCACCGTTCGCCGGCGGAGCGTTCGTCGTGCTGGTACTGACACTGTTCATGCTCGCTTGGGGCCGACGGATGTTCCGCGCCGCAGCCGGCGAGATCGGCGACCCCGCCCGGCGAGCGCGCCTGTCGCGTGTCGTCGAGCGGGCGTTCCGCGACTCGCAGCACTACGTCAATGTCACGGTCATCGGCGCCCTCATCGTGTTCGGCGTCGCCTTCGCGACCTATTCGCTGATCGACCTGCCAGGCGCTGCGCCGCTGGCGCTGCTCGCCGCGCTGGCGAGCACGGTGCCTGTCGTGGGATTGTTGTCCGGCGTCGTGCCGGCAGCCGCGCTCGAGGCCGGACTCGTGACCCCGTGGGCGGCGGCGCTGCTGCTCGCCGGGGCCGTTGCCGCCCAATTCGCGCAGCAGCATGCACTCGACCGCTGCACCCGAGGCATCATCGCCCGTCCTGGGTCCGCCGTGATGCTGATCTTCTTCGTCATCGGGTACGACCTGTACGGAGCCGGCGGTGCGCTCGTCGGCACCGCAGTCGTCGTCTTCGCTGTCGCGCTCGTCGACTCGTTCGACGAGGACCGCCACGCTGCGGAGCCTGGATGAGCCTCACGGATCGCCGTACGGGAGCGTTCACCTGACGTGCCACGACAGCTCACGCTCCCCCTCCTCGACACGTCGCGCTCAGTCGCCGAGCTGCTGCCCGGCGTCGTCCACGTCCCCGACTGGCTCGATCTCGACGCGCAGCGCCGCCTGGTCGACGCATTCGCACAATGGGCGCTCCCGCCTGCCGGACTGCGGCATCCACGGATGCCGACGGGCCAGGTGATGAGCGTGCAGTCGGTGTGCCTCGGGTGGCACTGGCGGCCGTACGCGTATTCACGCACCGCCGATGATGTCGACGGCGCACCGGTCAAGCCGATGCCTCGTGACCTCGTCGCGCTGTCACGTGCGGCGGTGGCGGCTGCCTACGGCGAACGGTCGGACGCGGCACGCGCCTACGCCCCCGACGCCGCCCTCGTGAACCTCTACTCCCCTGAAGCCCGCCTCGGGCTGCACCAGGACGCCGAAGAGCCTTCGACGGCGCCCGTCGTGACCATCAGCCTCGGTGAGTCGTGCGTCTTCCGCCTCGCCGGCGTCGATCGGCGCACCTCGCCGTTCGTCGACGTCGAGCTGCGCAGCGGCGATCTCCTCGTGTTCGGCGAGCCGAATCGACGCATCTTCCACGGCGTCCCGAAGGTGCTGGCCGACAGTGCGCCCGGTGGACTCGGCCTCGACGATGGCCGGCTCAGCATCACCGTGCGCGAGACGGGTCTGCGCGACGACGTGCCCGGCGGGTTCTCCCGTCGGGCACGTCGCTGAGCGGATCTGAGCGGATCTAGCCGACGCGTGCAGCCGCTGTCGCGACCTTCACGACGTTCTCACTGCCGTCGAGCAGCTCGAGCCTGGCGGCCGTCACGGTGAGCCCGTTGCGTGTCGGGGTCACCTCGGCGAACGTGAACTTCACGATGCCCGGGATCTCGAGCGCCTGGCCGGGTGGCGGCAGGTCGATGACGTCGCCGTCGATGGTGAGGCGGGCGATGGTCGTGCCGGCGGAGCTGCGGGTGTACCTGCCCGTGCCGTCACGAGTGACGATCGCCGTCGCCCTGACGCCCGAGAGGCGGATGCGCCCGTCGAGCAGTGACGCCGACTCCACGGCGGCGCTCGACCTGGCGTCCGAGATGTTGTTGGGGAAGTGACCCGACCGGACGCCGACGACGGCGTTCTTGACCGAGATGACATTTTCGAGTGCCCCGCGGGCAAGCGACTCGGTCTTCCACACTCCTCCCGTGCCGATGCACGGGTGCGGTTTCGACACGAGCGGACCGCTCGTCGCCGTCTCGTCACCGAGGTTCGTCTCCGCGATGCTGGCGAAACCGCCGAACGACCTATTGAATGGGATCTTGTCCATGCGGGCGATCGTGCGAGCGACGTTGATGCGCGTGTCCGTGGCCGGCAGGTCCACTCGCAGCCCGATCGCTTGCGCCAGGACGGCGTTGGGCGACGCCTTCTTCGACCCCACGAGGAACGACACCGTCGCCACACCGGGGATCTCAAAGCCCTGTCGCAGCTGGTCGAGCGTCACATTCTGGGGGACACCGGCGACCGTGAACGTTGCCGAGACGATCGATCCACTCGTGGTCGGTTTCGGTTGGTCGTTGACGAACGCCGCAATCGATCTCACCCTGAGTCCGGTGATCCGCAGCTGTCCGGTCAGAGGGTCTCCGACAGAGACG
>JACDGA010000367.1 GCA_013815505.1 Acidimicrobiia bacterium | reverse complement strand
ATCACGTTTCCCGCCCGCACGCCGTCGATGACGCCGACGGCGCGTTCGATGTCCTCGGGGAACACATTGCGCCCGCCGACGATGATGACGTCCTTGATGCGGCCGCACAGCACGAGCTGCTCGTCGAGCAGGTAGGCGAGGTCGCCCGTGCACAGCCAGCCGTCGCGGAACAGCTCGGCCGTCGCCTCCGGGCGGTGGTAGTAGCCGGGCGTCACCGACGTCCCCCTGATGACGAGCTCGCCGACGTGGCGCTCGGGCAACAGCTCAGACGTACCCGGCTCGACGATCCGCATCTCGAGCCCCGGCACGGGTCGACCGAGCAGCGCGAGGCGGCGAGCGCTGACGCCGTACTCGTCGCGATCGATCACGTCGATCGGCTTGGCGACGCGATCGCGCTCGAGCACGATGCGGTCGACCGTGTCGCAGACGAGGCCCCGGCCCCGTGCCGGGAACGTGCCGGCGATGGCCAGCTCGGCCATCCCGAAAGCGGGGAACACGCCGGCAGGGTCGAACCCGAAGCGGCCGGCCGCGGCGACGAACGCCTCGACGGCGTCGGGATCGACGGGCTCGGCGCCGCTGAGCGCGAGCGACAGCGTCGACAGATCGAGCTCCGGTGCGGCGCGTCCAAGGGCACGAGTGGCGAGCACCCACGAGAAGTTCGGCCCGGCGGTCGCGGTGCCACCCCACCGTGAGATCCACTCCATCCAGTTGCCGGGGTGGGCGAGGAAGTCCTGCGGCGCAGCCTGGACGATGTCGGCGCCGCTCACCATCGCCGTGCCCAACAGACCAACGAGCCCCATGTCGTGGTAGAGCGGCAGCCACGAGACGATCACCTCGTCCTCTCGCAGCCCGGCCGCCTCGCTCAGCGCGTCGATGTTGGCGCGCAGCACCCGGTCGGGGATCATCACGCCTTTTGGTTCGCTCGTCGACCCGCTCGTGTACTGCAAGATCACGAGTCGTTCGGGATCGTCGTCGGGCCGCTCGTAGTCATCGGCGCCGGGCGCACCCGGGGCGCCGCTGGCGACCTCGGCGAGGCGCACCGTCGGCGGGTCGCCCTCGACGGGTTCGTAGAAGTCGGCGAGGGCATCGTCGATCAGCAACACCGCTGCGTCGCCGTGGACGATGCGGGCGCGAGTGGACTCGACGAACACCTCGATCGACCCCATCCGCATCGGGAGCGGGAGCACCATCGACGCCGCACCGGCGAGCCAGCAGCCCTGGATCGCGGTGATCAGCGCGCGACTGGTGGGACCAAGGATGGCGACGTGGTCGCCCGGCGAGACGCCTCGTGCGGCGAGCCCGGCGGCGACGGCACGGGCGTCGGCGTGGAGCTCGCGCCACGGCACGAAGACCGACTCCTCGTCGCCGACGTTGGATCGCCCGACGAACCGGATGCCTCGGTCGCGCTCCACCGCGTGGACGAGTCGTTCGACGATCGAGTCAGCGGCCACCACCCCGGCAACGGTAGCGGTCGGCTGCGGTCGACTCACTGGGCGGACCTCGCACCTCTGACGCGCCGTGTGCCATCGTCGACGGCATGAGGTTCGTGGTGTTCGGTGCCGGTGCGGTGGGCGGCGTCGTCGGTGGACGGCTGTTCCAGCACGGACACGACGTCGTGCTCGTCGCACGCGGAGATCACCTCGACGCGATCAAGACCGACGGCCTGCTGTTGCAGGATCCCGACGACGAGGTCCGCCTCGACGTCCCCGCCGTCGGTGGTGCCGCAGAGATCGACTGGCGCGACGACGACGTCTGCCTGTTGGCGGTCAAGTCACAGGACACGCACGCCGTGCTCGACGATCTCGTCGCCCACGCATCACCGACGCTGCGCATCGGCTGCCTGCAGAACGGCGTCGACAACGAGCGCCAGGTGCTCCGCAGATTCCCGCACGTGTACGGGATCTGCGTCATGCTGCCGTCGGCGCACCTCGAGCCGGGGGTCGTGCAGGCGAGTTCGGCACCCGTCACGGGCGCGCTCAACATCGGGCGCTACCCGTCGGGCGTCGACGAGACGGCCGAGCAGATCGCGGCGGCGTTCGTGTCGTCGACGCTGCTGAGCGTGCCGGACGAGGCGATCATGGCGCAGAAGTACGCCAAGCTCGTGATGAACCTCGGCAACGCCGTCGAAGCGCTCACCGGGCCGCTGCAGTCCGGCGACGAGCTGATCCGGCGGGCGAGACAGGAGGCATCCGACGTGTTCGACGCTGCCGGGATCGCCGTCGCGCCACGCGGCCACGACGCTGCCCAGCGCGAGCACATCTCGATGCGACCGATCGGCGGCGAGCGTCGTGGTGGAGGATCGACGTGGCAGAGCCTCGCCCGCGGCGGGCGCGTCGAGTCCGACTACCTCAACGGTGAGATCGTCCTCCTCGGCCGGCTCCACGGCGTCAACACGCCCGTCAACGAGCTGCTCGCCCGCATCGCCACCGAGGCAGCCGGCGGCGGGGTCACTCCTGGCTCGATGACCAGCGCCAAGCTGCTCGACCGTCTGTAGCTGTTCGCCGTTCGGCGGCAACTCGACACCGTCCGAGCCCGTGCCCATGTCAGCACTATCCGCTTGCGCCGCCCGTGTTATCGCTGACACGGCCAACTCGGCGAGTGGGCGGTCCGGACTGCGACGCCGCCCGCGTCGCAGTCCGGACCAACCTTCCCGCAAGGTCGAACGGCCGACTCACCGGATCCCCCTCGACCCTCTGTTCGCCGACCGCCTCCGCCGCCTACGGATCACAGAGCGGGGTCGTCGACGCCAGATACAGACGACGCCGAGAAAATGGGGAGCGCTCCCCTCGCCCATCAGAGCGCCCGCATCCCATCGGTCGCCCGCACCGGGCCTGCCG
>JACDGA010000366.1 GCA_013815505.1 Acidimicrobiia bacterium | reverse complement strand
CGCTGCACCACCAGACGGTCGACCGGCTCGGCACTGGTTGGTCGGTTTCGGCGACCGCGTCGGACGGCACGATCGAGGCGATCGAGAAGCCCGCTGCAACGCTCCTCGGCGTGCAGTGGCACCCGGAGATGCTCGTCGGTCGCGCCACGGATCCACTGTTCACGTGGATCGTCGACGAGGCAGCGGCGCATCGCGCGCGGCGCACGACGGCGGCGGCCAATTGATGGGCGGCGTGGCCGGCGCGGCGCTCGTCGCCCACGTACCGACGATGGTGCTGCCACCCGACGTCCGCAAAGAGCTCAACGACGGCGAGGAGATCTCGCTCGTGCCGGGTCTGCACCGGATGCGTGCCGAACGACTCGATCCGCTTGATGCCGACACCTTCGTGGTGTTCGACGCGCACTGGGCGACGACGGTCGAGTTCGTCGTCTCGTCCCACGAGCGTCGTCACGGTCGATACACGTCCGACGAGCTGCCGAGGGGCATGTGCCAGATGCCGTACGACATCCCCGGCGATCCCGAGCTGGCGACGGCCATGTCCGACGAGGTCAACGCAGCGGGCTCGTGGATGACGGCGATCGACGACCCGTGCCTGCCGATCCACTACCCGACGGTGAACCTGCTGCCGTTCCTCCAGGGCGACGAGCGGTGGGTCAGCGTGAGCGTCGCCCAGACGGGCGAGCCCGACGACTTCCTGCTCGCCGGTGAGGCGATCGGCCGGGCGATCGCGGCGTCGGATCGGCGGGTCGTGCTGCTCGCCAGCGGGGCGATGAGCCACACGTTCTGGAAGCTGAAGGAGTTGCGTGCCCACGAGGCGAGCGACCCGGCGCACATCCGCACGGCGGCTGCGAGAGACGCCGACTTCGAGCGCCTCGACTGGTTTGCCGCCGGCGACCATGCCCGCGTGATCGACACGATGGACGAGTACCTGCGGTACAAGCCCGAGGCGATGTTCGGTCACTACCTGATGATGGTCGGGGCGATGGGCGGCCGCGAGTGCACGGCAGCGAGCACCCCCTACAGCGACTACGAGAACTCGATCGGCACCGGCCAGATCCACCTCTGGTTCGACGTCCGACCTGACCTGACCTGACCTGACCTCGCCGTCGACGCCTGACCCACCCACCACCGTCTGGGCGGTATTCCTCCCATTCCACGGTCTGGGTGGGATTGCTTTCACCTGTCGCGAACGATCCCGCCCAGACGTCGCAGACGTGTAGGTCAGGACGTCGTGTGCTCGGCGATCTGCAGCGTCTTCAGGTCGCTGTGGAAGTCGAGCGCGTAGTCGCCGCCCTCACGGCCGATGCCGGAGATGCCGACGCCGCCGAACGGCGCCGTGAGGTCGCGCACGAGGAACGTGTTGACCCACACGACGCCGGCGCGGATGGCCCGACCGACGTGCTCGGCGCGCTCGTGCGAGCCTGTGTAGACGATCGCCGACAACCCGTACGGCGTCGAGTTGGCGAGCTCGATTGCCTCGTCCTCGTCGCGAAACGTCTGCATCGTCAGCACGGGACCGAACACCTCGTGCTGCACGATCTCACTGTCGTTGGTCGCCGGTTCGACGAGCGTCGGCTCGACGTGCAGCGTGTCGCCGACACGGCGTCCGCCGCGCACGATCGTGTCACCGGCGGCGCGGGCGCGATGGACGAAGCCGAGCACGCGCTCGACGTGAGCGGGGTGGATCATCGGTGCGATCGTCGTCGTCGGGTCGCGGCTGTCGCCGAGCACGTGCTCGTCGACGTGGCGGTGGAACGCCTCGACGAACGCGTCACGGACCGACTGCTCGACCAGCACCCTGGTCCCGGCGAGGCAGACCTGACCGGAGTCGTCGTACTGCCCGGCCGCTTTGAGGGCGGCGGCGTCGAGATCGGCGTCGGCGAACACGATCAGTGGCCCTTTGCCACCGAGCTCTGCGGTGAACGGAACGATGTTCTCCGCCGCCGCACGCCCGATCTGTCGTGCCGTCTCGGGTGAGCCGGTGAAGCTGATCCGGCGCACGCGAGGGTCGCCGACGAGCGGCGGGCCGACCTCCTCGCCGATCCCCTGCACGAGGTTGAAGACGCCGGGCGGGAATCCTGCGTCGACGGTGAGGTCGGCGAGCAGCGAGCACGACAGCGGCGACCACTCCGCCGGCTTGAGGATGACGGTGTTGCCGGCGGCGAGCGCCGGCGCGACCTTCCACGTCGACAGCATGAACGGCGCATTCCACGGTGTGATGATCACAGCAGGCCCCGCAGGCATGCGCTGCACGGTGTTCTCTGTGCCCTTCGAGCTCCAGTGCCGTTCTTCGTACGTGGCGGCGAGGTCGGCGTAGGTGCGGAAGTTGACCGCGCCCCGGGCGACGAGCCGCAGCCGCATCGACTCGTACAACATCCCCATGTCCACGGTTTCGACCCTGGCGATCTCGTCGTTGTGCTCGTCGATCAGGTCGGCCAGGCGATGGAGGTGCTCCGCCCGTCCGTCCGGCCCGATCGAAGCCCAACCGGGGAAGGCGTCGACGGCTGCGGTGACCGCTGCGTCGGCGGTGGCGGCGTCGCCACGGGCGATGTCGGCGAGCTTCCACGACCAGTCGAGCGGCGAGCGATCCTCGAATGTCGTCGACGACGACACCCGCTCACCCCCGATGAGGTGATCCGGACTGACGGCAACCCCTTCGATGTCGACCCGCTCACTCACGAGGGCGGCCTCCCGTTCCAGGGTCGATCTCCCGCCCCGGCACGGCGGCGCCTCCAGGCGCTTCGCCGGCCGCATCGTGAACGGCGCCTCCAGGCGCTTCGCCGGCCGCGTCATGAACGACCCGCTCACTCATCGAGATCCCTCGCCCAGTCCACTTGACTC
>JACDGA010000365.1 GCA_013815505.1 Acidimicrobiia bacterium | reverse complement strand
GTGCCATTGAGTGCCAAGGGTACGCTCGCGCGTATGCCCTGACCAGGTGCTTCGCGAGGGACCAATAGGGCGAGCGTCGGCCCCTGCGACGGCCCCTGGCCTCTCGGAGACGTTCCAGGATCGCTCGGAAATAGCTGTCTACCTGGAGCCCAGAGTGGGAGTCGAACCCACGACCTACGCATTACGAGTGCGTTGCTCTACCAACTGAGCTATCTGGGCGCAGGCGACGATGCTATCGGTGGCAGTGGAGGCAACGACCACAGCAACGATTGCAGCAGCAGCGCCTCGTTGGGGTTGCGTTCGAGCGCCTCGATCGCCGCGCCGATGCGGCTGATCGCGGCGCTGAGGTCGCCCGGCCCGGGCGTCTCATCGGCTGCCGCGACGGCCGCATCGCGGTAGCTGCGGGCGATGACCCACAGGCCGGCGCGTAGCTCGTCGATGCGGTGGCGGCGCAGCTCACGCTTGTGGCGGTCGTCGAGGGCCTTGCGCCCGCCGCCGCGCTCGCCGAGGCGCGACGCCCTTGCGTCGTGGTCCTCGATCTCGGTCGCCTGACGAGCGACGAGCGGTGCAGCGGCCTTCTCGATCAGCACCAGCAGCTCGTCGGCGAGCTGCAACGCCGACGAGCCGGTGCCGTCGAGGCTGCTCGGCACGTCGGCGAAGAGGTTGCGGCGCTCGATGAGGTCGTCGTCGGACACGAGGAGACGGGCGCGGTCGACGTCGCCGCTGGCGGCGTCGGCTGCGACGCGCGCCATCGCCGGGTCGTTGCCCTCGGCGACGAGCAGTTCGACGACCAGGTCGTCGTCGACGGCACCGAACGCGATGCGCACGCAGCGCGAGGCGATCGTGACGAGCTCGGGCGGGACGAAGTCGGCGCAGATCAGGAAGATCGTCGACGCCGGCGGTTCCTCGATCGACTTCAGCAGGATTGCCGCCGCCTCGGGTCGAACGAGGTGGAACTCGTTCAAGATGAGCACCTTGCGCTCGCCCTCGACGGGCGCGATCGACGACTGCACGACGACGTCGCGGGCCTGCTCGGCCGAGATGCCGGGACCGACGCGATGGAACTCGTGGATGTCAGGGTGCTCGCCCGCCGAGGCGAGGCGCATCGTGCGCTCCGCATCTCGTTCGGGCGTCGCGGCAACAAGGACCTCGGCGGCGAACGCTCGAGCGGCGACGTCCTTCGTCGACCCCGACGGTCCGACAAGGGCATAGGCGTGCACGGGTGCGGCGACGCTCGCCTTCAGCTGCCGCACAGCGCGCGCCTGGCCGACGACGCCGTCCCACGGGTTCGTTGCCGTGCCGGGGGTCATCGGCCGAGTCGCTCGTCAACAGCAGCCGAGATCGCGCGCTCGACGACGTCCTTCTCGGCAGTCGCGTCGATCACGATCCAGCGTTCGGCGTCCTTGTCGGCCATCGTGTGGAACCCGTCGCGCACCCGACGATGGAAGTCGGTGCTCTCGCGTTCGAACCGATCGAGGGCGCGGTCGGCGAGGCGGGCGTCGACCATGTCGCTCGGCACGTCGAGCAGCACGACCAGATCGGGCCAGCGTCCGCGCACCGCCCACGTGTTGACGAGGGTCAGCTCGTCGAGATCGATGCCTCGCCCGTATCCCTGGTAGGCGAGCGTGCTGTAGACGCTGCGATCGCTGACGACGTCCCGTCCCGCATCGAGCGCGGGCATCACGACGCGCGCCATGTGCTGCGCACGGTCGGCGGCGATCATCAGCGCTTCCGCTCGCGAGTCGAGATCCGTGACGTCCACATCGTGGAGGATCATCCGCAGCCGCTCGCCGACGGGCGTGCCGCCGGTCTCGCGCGTGAGCGCCGCTCCGAGGTGCTCGGCGAGGCGGCGAGACTGCGTCGACTTGCCGCAGCGCTCGGTTCCCTCGAACGCGAGATACACGGGACGCGACATCGACGGGCTCAGGGGGCCGGCGTCCGCGTCGCGCCCGACGTCTTCGCAGCCGCCTTCTTGGCGCCGGTCTTCTTGGCGGCCGCCTTCTTCGTGCCCGCCTTCTTCGCTGCCGTCTTCTTGGCGCCCGTCTTCTTGGCGCCCACCTTCTTGGCGGCCGACTTCTTGGCCGGTTTGCCTCCGCTGGCAGCAACGGTGTCACGGCGGATCGCCAACAGCTCGAACGCTCTCGACTCGGAGACCTCCTCGATGCGATCGCCCTTCCCGATGGACGCGTTTGTCTCACCGTCGGTGACGTACACGCCGAATCGGCCGTCCTTCGCAACGACCGGTCGCCCGCTCACCGGGTCGTTGCCGAACTCGCGCAGCGGCCCGCTCGCCTGGGCCCCCCGGCCGCGGCGGTACTCCTTCGGCCGCGAGTAGATGTCCACCGCCTCCTCGAGCGTCACCGTGAGCAGGCGCTCCTCGTTGTCGAGGTTTCGGTAGTCCTTGCCCTTCTGCACGTAGGGCCCGTAGCGACCGTTGTTGGCGAGGATCGTCTCGCCGTCGGACGGATCGACACCGAGCGTGCGCGGCAGCGAGAGCAGCTCGCGTGCGTCGTTGATCGTCACCCGCTCGGGCGTCATCGTGGCGAACAGGCTCGACATCTTCGGCTTGTCCATCCCCTCAGGCAGCTCGTCGGCCGTACCCCACTGCACGTACGGGCCGTACCGACCGTTCTTGGCGAACACCGGCAAGCCGTCGATCTCGCCGATCGGCTCGTCGCTCTTCGGCGCCGCGAGCAGGGCGGTGGCGACCTCGATTGTGAGCTCGTCGGGCGCCATCCCCTCGGGCACGCCGGCGGTGTCGTCGCCGCGCCGCACATACGGGCCGTACTTGCCGGGCTTGACGACGATGAGGTTGCCGTCGTCGTCGGTACCGAGCGGGAACGTGTTG
>JACDGA010000077.1 GCA_013815505.1 Acidimicrobiia bacterium | reverse complement strand
TGCGCTCGGCGAGGCCGACGGCGGCGAGCGCCTCGGAGAAGGCGACGACGCTGCTCACCGGCACGTCGAGCCCTGCACCTCGCAGCACGCGAGCGAACGTGACGGCGACGCGTCCAGCCTGACCGTCTGCGACCATCAGCTGACGCTGCTGCTCGTGCTGCGTTCGAACGCGCGCTTCACGATCTGGGCGACGCCGTGCTCGGTCACACGGTCTCGGTCCTCGCGGTACTTGAGCACCGCACCGAGGGTGGCCGTGACGGCGTCCTCGTCGAGGGCGCGGACACCGAGGTGGGCGAGCGACGCCGTCCAGTCGATCGTCTCGGCGACACCGGGTGGCTTGTACAGCCGCAGCTCACGCATCGCCTCGACGGCGGCCGACACCTGCGCCGCCAGTGCGTGCTCGACGGCGGGGACGCGCAGCTTGACGATCGCGACCTCGCGCTCGAACGTCGGGTGCTCGATCCAGTGGTAGAGGCAGCGTCGCCGGAGTGCGTCGTGCACGTCACGGGTGCGGTTGCTGGTCAGGACGACGAGCGGCGGGTCCTCGGCGCGGAACGTTCCCAGCTCGGGGACCGTGATCTGGAAGTCCGACAGGATCTCCAGCAGGAACGCCTCGAACTCGTCGTCGGCGCGGTCGATCTCATCGACGAGCAGCACCGGGGGAACCGAGACTCCTGGGCCCGGGTCGATCGCCCGCAGCAGGGCCCGCTTGATGAGGAATCGCTCGTCGTAGAGCTCGGCCTCGAGCGCGGCGGTGTCCTGGCCCGACGTCGCGCCGGCGGCCTCGGCAGCCCGGAGATGGAGCAGCTGGCGGCTGTAGTCCCAGTCGTACAACGCCTGCGCGGCGTCGATGCCCTCGTAGCACTGGAGGCGCAGCAGCTCGGCGCCGCGCCACGCAGCGAGCACCTTCGCCAACTCGGTCTTGCCGACACCGGCCTCGCCTTCGAGCAGCAGCGGCCGGTGCAACCCGATGGCGAGCGCGACAACGGTGGCGAGTCCCTCATCAGCGAGGTAGCCCTGTTCCCGCAGCGCAGCGCGAACGGTGGTCGGTTGCACCGCGCCAGCCTACGTTCGCCGCGTCGATACGGTGAGCTGGCATGGACCTGGGCATCAGTGGAAGGCGTGCCGCGGTGGCGGCGGCATCGTCGGGACTCGGCAGGGCGTCGGCGAAGGCGCTCGCCGCGGAGGGGGCTCGTGTCGTGATCTGTGGCCGAGATCGCAGCCGCGTCGACGAGGCGGCAGCCGACATCGGCGGCGGGTGCGTGCCGATCGTGTGCGACGTCTCCGACGGTGAGGGTGGGACGCGGTTCGTGCGCGAGGCGACCGAGGTGCTCGGCACTGTCGACCTCCTCGTCACGAACGGTGGTGGGCCGCCGCCGGGCACGTTCGCCGAGACGGCGCTCGACGCCTACCCGGCGGCGATCGACATGAACCTGATGGCGGTCGTGGCGATGTGCAAGGCGGCGGTCCCTTCGATGGTGGAGCGCCAGTTCGGCCGGGTGGTGTCGATCACATCGCTCGCCGTCCGTCAGCCCATGGCCAACCTGATCCTGTCGAACACGGCGAGGGCCGGTGTGACGGGGATGCTCAAGACGCTGGCACGCGAGGTGGCGGGCAGCGGTGTCACGGTCAACTCGGTGCAACCAGGGCTGCACCGCACGCCGCGGGTCACGCAGCTCTATGGCGACGCGCCACAGGACTGCATGGGCGATCCCGACGACTTCGGTCAGATCGTCGCCTTCTTGTGCAGCGAGCAGGCCGGGTTCCTCACCGGTGCTCAGATCCACGTCGACGGCGGGGCTTACCAGGCGCTGCTGTGACCTCCCAGGTTTCTGAGTGAATCAGAGATTGATCGACCCGGCGGCGCATCGGCGCGGTGACGAGGACGGGCTGGCGGCCGAGTGGAACGACGACGCGACCCGGGTCCTCGTCGTGGGCGACGGCCACGTGCCGGTCGATCCCGACGGGCACCTCGTGCTGATCGCTCCCGCTCGCTTCGATGCGGGCCGTGCCTGTTCGCCGAGGTTGTTCCTCGGCGTCGACGACTGTGGTCGGGCGCACTTCGCCGTCGCCGGATCACACGACGACGTGGCCGTCGTCGGGCGAGCCAGCGGGCTGCGCGAGGCGATCCCGGTGCTCGGCGCACGGGATGCCGACCTCGCTGTGCGGGCAGTCGCGCTCGCCAACTGGCACGCCACGCACACGCACTGCTCGCGATGCGGACACGCGACCGACGTCGCCGCCGCCGGTCACCTCAGGCGTTGTCCAGCCGACACCAGCGAGCACTTCCCGCGCACTGACCCTGCGGTCATCGTGCTCATCGTCGACGGCGACGATCGGGCGCTGCTCGGCCGGCATCCCTCGTGGGGACCGGGCCGCTTCGCTACGTTCGCCGGGTTCGTCGAGCCCGGCGAATCGCTCGAGCAGGCCGTGCACCGCGAGGTGGGCGAGGAGGTCGGTCTCCGGCTCGAGGACGTTCAGTACGTCGCGAGCCAGCCGTGGCCGTTCCCGTCGAGCCTGATGATCGCGTTCAGCGCAAAGGCAGTGGCAGGCGAGGTGCGCGTCGACGGCGTCGAGATCGAGGTCGCACGCTGGTTCAGTCGCGAAGATCTGACGGAGGCGATCGCAGCGGGGGAGGTCGTCATGCCGGGTTCGGCATCGATCTCCAGCAGGCTCATCGAGGGCTGGTACGGGACGGCCATGCCGGCGGGTCCCACGTGGTGAACACGTCCGCGCTGCCGTCTGGCAGCACGGTGACGTCCACGGCGTCGAAGCGCGGGTCGATGGTGAGCACCTGGCCGATGCCGCGACGCTCCATCACCACGAGTGCCGCGGCGAGGTCGGGATCAAGACCCATGTACGGGTTGTCGTCGAGCACCTGATGGGCGGCTCGTGCGAGCCAGGGGCGCATCCGCTCGATCTCGCACACCTCACTGAGGACTGGCGCGGCCATCGTCTCGAGCGTCACGAGGATCGTCTCGCCCCGCTCGTACTCCTCGAGCAGGTGCTCGAACTCCTTGCGCACGGCAGGTCCGGCGTACATGACCGTCGGGTCGGCGATGACGGCGAACGCGCTGGCGTCGACGAACACGACACGCCGGGAGCCGAAACGGGGCGCGGTCGCGGTCGACATCGTCGTCACCGTGGACCCGTCGTCGTGTGGCTTGCGGCGAGGGCGCCGCGGGTGGTGGTGAGGCGGCGGTTCCGCTGACGCTGCTCGATCCGGTTCCACACGAAGAACGAGATGCCGACGACGGCCCATCCGGCGAGCGCATCGACGACGTAGTGCTCGCCGAAGTAGACGAGTGCCGCCGTCATCATCAGCGGCCACGCGAACACGAGCACCTTGAGCCACCTCGGACGGATCCAGGGAAGAAGGAAGGCGACGACGAAGAGGGCGTACCCGGCGTGCAGCGACGGCAGCGCCGCCACCTTGTTGGCCCAGTCGCGCCCCTTCACGGCGTCCCATGCGCTGACGAAGCTCTTCAGTCCGAGGTGTGACCAGCCCCGCGCCGTCGGGCGTCGCAGTGGCGACAGCTCGTTGAGGATGATCTCGCGGTCGCCGCCGGCGGCCATCCACGGGGGTGCCGTGGGCAACACGATGAACATCGTGCAGGCGATGAACATCGTGGTCGCGAATCGCTTCACGAACCGCAACCATTCGCGGCGGTTGGCGAGGTACAGGATGCCCATCACCGCCGGTGGGACGATGAAGTGGCTGAAGTAGACGAGGGAACCGGCGACGTCGTACCAGCGCACCGACCCCGGCTCGTAGAACCGCTCTTGCATCCACACGTTGGGCACGCCGCCGAAGAACAGGAACTTGTCCATGTTGATGACGGACTCGACCTGCAGCGGGAACCCGAGCCGGTCGGCGATGCCGCGGCTCTCGTCGTAGGCGATCCACATCGAGGCGTAGAAGGCGAAGTCGAGGACCCCGCGCCCGACCTGGTTGATCGGACGGCCGACGTTGGCGATGACGAAGAGGATGAGCACCGACAGCAGGACCGACACGCGGTCGATGACGATGCCCTTCGCCGTGAACCAGGCGAGGTAGAGGACGGCGTAGCCGACGAGGAGCGCGATCCGCGGCACCCGCCACGGGTCCGGTCGCACGACGGCGGAGAGGCGGGCCCGGCCGGTGAGTGCGGCCGAGCCGACGACCGTCGGGACAGCAGACATCGCTGCGACGCTACTGGCGGGTTACATGCTGGTGACGTCAGTGGTGTGCGGACGACGAGCCCGCAGGCTCGCGACGAGGGAAGCGCCAGCGACGAGCCGCACGCGGCGCGAGGAGAAAGCGAAGCGGACGACGAGCCCGCAGCTACACGGCGGCTTCGAGGGCGCGCCGCGTGAGCACCTTGGCGAGGTGCACTCGGTACTCGACCGAGGCGTTGAGGTCGGCTTGTGGGTCGGACTCGTCGGCGGCGTGCTCGGCGGCGTCGGCGGGTGATGCACCCGAGGCGATCGCGTCTGCGGCGGCGGTGGCGAGCACGGGTGTCCCCGCCATGTTGACGAGCCCGATGCCTGCCGAGTCACCGTTGCGCCAGGCCGCGACGCCCACGATCGCCCAGTCGAGAGCGCGGCGGTTGAACTTCTGGAAGTTCCACTTGGCGCCGTTCATCTTCGGTACGCGAATCTCGGTGAGCAGCTCGTCGGGCGCCAGCGCCGAGGTCATGAAGCTCTCGTAGAAGTCGCCCGCCGCGATCTCGCGGGTCCCGTTCGGTCCGGCTGCGACGTACGTCGCGCCGAGGGCGAGCGTGGTCGCCGGGAGGTCGGAGGCAGGGTCGGCGTGCGCCAGCGAACCGCCGATGGTGCCGCGGTGGCGCACCTGGGGGTCACCGACGTGCTTGGTGGCGTGGGCGAGGAGCGGTGCGTGCTCGGCGAGGACGTCGGAGTGCTCGACGTCGTGGTGCCGGGTGAGCGCGCCGATGGCAACGTAATCGCCTTTGTCCTCGATGTAGGACAGGTCGCGGATGCGTCCGATGTCGATCAGCACGCTCGGCTGGGCGAGGCGGAGCTTCATCAGCGGCAGCAGGCTGTGGCCACCGGCCAAGAACTTGGCCTCGTCGCCGTGCTCGCCGATCAGCCGAATGGCCTCCTCGGCCGATCCGGCCCTGACGTAGTCGAACTTTGCCGGGATCACTGGTCGTCCTCTCCACTCGTGGCGCTCGTACTGGTGTCGGGTGCGCTGGCCGCGCCGCCGACATCGCCGCCACTGCTCGCCGTGGCCTCGGCGATGGCGGTCCACACGTTGATCGGGCTCGCCGGCATCTTCACGTCGGTCACGCCGAGCCCCGACAGGGCGTCGACGATGGCGTTGATGACGGTGGGGGCGGCGCCGATCGTGCCCGCCTCACCCACGCCCTTGACGCCGAGCTGGTTGGTGGGCGACGGCGTCACGGAGTGACCGAGCGTGATCGACGGGACGTCGCTTGCCGCAGGGACGAGGTAGTCGGCGAGCGTGGCCGTCTGAAGGTTGCCGTCGGCGTCGTACACGGCGCCTTCGAACAGTGCCTGGGCGAGTCCCTGGATGACGCCGCCGTGCACCTGACCCTCCACGATCAGCGGGTTGATCTGCACACCGCAGTCGTCGACGGCGACGTACTTCAGCACGTCGACGCTGCCGGTCTCCGTGTCGACCTCGACGACGCACATATGGGTGCCGAAGGGCCACGAGAAGTTCGGTGGGTCGTAGGTGACGTGCGCCTCGAGGTTGGGCTCCATGCCGTCGGGCAGGTCGTGCGCTGTGAATGCCTCGAACGCGATCGCTGCGAGGGGGAGCGTCTTGTCGGGTGAACCCGCCACCGTGAACGAACCACCCGAGAACTCGAGGTCCTCGGCGGACGCCTCGAGCTGGTGGGCAGCGATCAGCTTCGCCTTGTCGATGACCTTGTCGCACGCCATCGCGACGGCGACGCCGCCCACCGGCAGCGAGCGCGACCCGTAGGTGTCGAGGCCGAGCGGCGAGATGGCCGTGTCGCTGTGCAGCACGTCGACGTCCTCGACAGCGACGCCGAGCTTCTCAGCGGCGATCATCGACCACGACGTCTCGTGGCCCTGGCCGTGGGGCGTGGTGCCCGTGACGACCTGGATCTTGGACGTCGGCAACACCCGCACGGTGGCGGCCTCCCAGCCCCCTGCCGAGTAGTTCAGCGAGGCGAGGACCCGCGAGGGCGCGAGGCCGCACATCTCGAAGTACGAGCACATGCCGATGCCGATTCGCTTCGTCGATCCCTCGACGTTCTGGTCCTTCTGCTTGGCGCGGATGCCGTCGTAGTCGGCGAGGTCGGCTGCGATGTCCGCCGCCTTGATGTGGTCGCCCGAGTCATACGTGAGTCCCGTGTACGCCTCGTAGGGGTAGGCCTCGGTGGGGATGTAGTTGCGGCGGCGGATCTCGCGCGGATCGACGCCGACGGCGGCGGCGAGCCTGTTCATCGCCCGCTCGATGGCGTACGTCGCCTCGGGGCGACCGGCGCCGCGGTAGGCGTCAGTCGGCGTGAGGTTGGTGAACACGGACGTGCACGAGAACGAGAAGGCCTTCGGCAGGTGGTACACGCCGGCGTAGAGGAAGGCGCCGAGCAGGGGCACGCCGGGCGTGACGAGCTGCAGGTAGGCGCCCATGTCGGCGAGGAGCTTGACGCGCAGGCCGATGAGCTTGCCCTCGGCGTCGGCGGCGAGCTCGATGTCCTGAATCTGGCCGCGGCCGTGGACCGTGGCCATCGAGTTCTCCGAGCGCTCCTCGGTCCACCGAACCGGCACGTGGTGCTTGCGCGACAGCGCCGTGCACAGCAGTTCCTCAGCGTAGACGTTGAGCTTCGAGCCGAACCCGCCGCCCACGGCCGGGGCGATGACGCGCAGCTGGTGCTCGGGAATGCCGAGCGTGATCGCCGTCATCACCTTGAGGATGTGGGGGACCTGGGTGGCCGTGTAGAGGGTGATGTCACCGCCGAATGGCTGGGGGACGGCGGCGACGGCGCGAGGCTCCATCGCCATCGGGATCAGTCGCTGCTGGACGTAGCGCTCCTTGACGGTGAACGCGGCGTCGGCGAAGGCTCTGTCGACGGCACCCTCCTGCTCCTCGACGACGAGCGGCCAGGTGTAGGAGGCATTGGTGCCGAGGTCCTCGTGGATGATGATGCGGTCCGAAAGGGCGTCCTCGAGTCCGACGACGGCCTCGAGCGGTTCGTACTCGACGTCGATGAGTTCGACGGCGTCGCGGCCTTCGGCGTTGGTGGTTGCGAGGATGCACGCCACGGCGTCGCCGACGTAGTTCGCCTTGTCGACGGCGATGGGGTAGTGCGCCGGGCTCTTCATGTCGTCGGTGACGGGCCACGCGCACGGCATCGGCGCCGCCCAGAGATCGGTGAGGTCGGCGCCCGTGTAGACGGCGACGACGCCGGGTGCGGCGGCGGCAGCAGTGGTGTCGATGCGGGTGATACGGGCGTGGGCGTAGGGGCTGCGGGCAACGATCAGGTGCAGCGCTCCGGGAAGTTGCAGGTCGTCGGTGAAGCGGGCCTCACCGGTGAGGAGTGCGGGGTCTTCCTTCCGGAGCAGTCGCTGGCCGATGACGGACGTGCTGGTAGTGGTGGGCTGGTCGGTGATGGTCATCGCGCTGCCCGCTCAGGCCTTGGCGCAGGCCAGCACGGCCTGCACGATGTTGTGGTAGCCGGTGCAACGGCAGAGGTTGCCCTCGAGCCCGATGCGCACGT
>JACDGA010000364.1 GCA_013815505.1 Acidimicrobiia bacterium | reverse complement strand
GGTGTCGACCCCGACGGCGTCCTACGCACGCTGACGGCACGTGGCTACGTCACCCAGGTCGGGCGCGATCCGGGTCCGGGGCAGGCGATCCTGTTCGGCACGACGGCACTGTTTCTCGAGCGGCTCGGCCTCGATCACCTCGGCGACCTGCCGCCAATCGCCCAGTACGTGCCCGGTGCCGATGTCGTCGAGGCCCTCGAGGTCGGCCTCGGCATCGATGGCGCCTGACGCCGACGACACGGAGGGCATCCGGCTGCAGCGTGTGCTCGCGCAGCGCGGGTGGGGCTCGCGCCGCGTCTGCGAAGAGCTGATCGAAGCTGGACGGGTCACGGTCAACGGCGAGGTCGCCCAGCTCGGCCGCCGCGTCGTGCCCGAGGTCGATCTCGTCGCCGTCGACGGCGCGCCGGTCGGGACGCGACCCGATCTCGTGTACTACCTGCTCAATAAGCCGGTCGGCGTCGTCAGCACAGCGAAGGACACGCATGGGCGTCCTACCGTGGTCGACCTCGTACCCGGCGAGCCTCGGGTGTACCCCGTCGGGCGCCTCGACGCAGACTCCGAAGGGCTGCTGCTGCTCACGAACGACGGCGATCTCGCCAACCGCGTCGCCCACCCGAGCAACGGCGTCGACAAGGAGTATCTCGTCGACGTCGAGGTACGCAGCGGTGGTGGCAAGGTCGGCGACGGCGCGATCCGTCGGTTGCGCACCGGCATCGAACTGGACGAGCAACTCACGGCGCCCGCGCGCGTGTCCCAGCCGAGCCCCGGCGTGCTGCGCATCGTCATTCACGAGGGTCGCAACCGTCAGGTACGTCGCATGTGCGATGCCGTCGGGCATCCCGTCCGCCGGCTCGTTCGCACCCGCATCGGGCCGCTGCGCGACCAGCGGCTGGCGCCGGGGGAGTGGCGGTTGCTGTCCTCCGACGAGCTGATCGCGCTGCAGCGCTCGCTCGGCTCTCGCAAGAGGGCAAAGGGGCGCAAGTACCCTGGGCAGGTGTGAGCCCGCCACGCCACGCCAACGTGATCGGCCTCGGGCTGATCGGTTCGTCCGTCGCCCTCGCGCTGCGGGCGAGAGGCTGGACCGTTGCCGGCACCGACGTCGACATGGACCGCCAGCGCGAGGCGCTCGACCGGGCCGTCATCGACGAGGAGGGCCTCGTTGCCGACGCGGCGGTCACGTTCGTCGCGGTTCCGGTGCTCGCAGTCGCCGACGCCGTGAAGTCGGCGCTCGCCGAGACGACCGGCGTCGTCACCGACGTCGGCGGAGTCAAGGCGCCCGTCGCGGCCGCGATCGACGATCCGCGGTTCGTCGGAGGTCACCCCATGGCCGGCAGCGAGCTGGAGGGGCCCGACGGTGCCGACGCCGACATGTTTTCCGGGGCCGTGTGGGTGCTCACGCCGAGTGGGGCGACGGCGGATCGCACGTTCTCGGCGGTCGCCAGCGTCGTCGCCGAGCTGGGCGCCGAGGTCGTCGCGCTCGCACCCCAGCACCACGACGAGCTCGTCGCGGTCATCTCGCACGTGCCACACCTCGCGGCGGCGTCGCTGATGCTGCTCGCCAGCGACCGCTCCGAGGAGCACGCTGCGCTGCTGCGCCTCGCCGCCGGCGGCTTCAGGGACATGACGAGGATCGCCAGTGGTCACCCCGACCACTGGCTCGACGTGTGTGCCGAGAACCGTCCGGCGATCGTCGCCGGCCTCGATTCCTTCGTCGCCGCGCTCAGCGAGCTGCGTCGCGTCGTCGACGCCGACGACCGCGCCGTCCTCCTCGATCGCCTCGAACGCGCTCGCGCCGCCCGGCACAACCTGCCGTCGCGGGTGACGCAGCCCGAAAATCTGGCGGAGGTGCGCATCCCGATCCCTGACAGGCCAGGTGCTGCGGCCGAGATCTTCACGCTCGCCGCCGAGTTGGGCGTCAACATCCCGATGTTCGAGGTCGTGCATGTCGCAGAGGCCAACACCGGTGTCGCCGTCGTGCTCGTCGACGCGACGAGCGCTGACCTGTTCCGTGGCGGGCTCATCGCCCGTGGCTACCGACCGTCGGTGCAGTCGCTGTCGTGAGCGAGCCTCGCGAGCGAACCATCGTTGCGGTGCGCAGCTGCGCAGCAGCGGAGCGGTCATTGGTGCACCGCCCGTCGTCCCTGTCGTTCGTCCACACGGCCATGGTGCACCAATGAGCCCGTATTTCGTGCCGACGGGGGAACACTCGATCGAGGCGGTCGTGGCCGTCCCTGCGTCGAAGAGCATCACCAACAGGGCGCTCGTGTGTGCTGCGCTCGCCGAGGGTGAGACGGTCATCGAGGGCATCGCGCCCGGTGACGACACGGTGGCCATGATCCGCTGCCTCGACGGGCTCGGCGCCCGCATCGAGCTGCGCGACGAGGATGTCGCTGTCGTGCGCGGGTTCGGCGGCAAGCCGACCGGGCCCGCAACGACGCTCAACGCCGGGCTCGCCGGCACGACCTCGCGGTTCGTCACGGCGATGGCGGCGCTCGGCGACCAGCCATACACCATCGACGGCGCGCCGCCACTGCGGCGGCGACCGATGGGACCGCTGCACGAGGCGCTCGTCGCGCTCGGTGCTCACCTCGAGCACGGCGGCATCGCCGGATGTCTCCCCGTCACGGTCACGGGACCGGCACGGGCGGGGCTCCCACTGCTGATGCCCGGCGACGTGTCGTCGCAGTACGTGTCGGCGCTGATGATGATTGGGCCCTACCTCCACGGCGGGCTCGATCTGCATGTGACGACACCGCTCGTGTCGGTCCCGTATGTGTGGACGACGGCGGCTGTGATGCGTGCGTTCGGATGCCAGTCCGTCGGGGTCCACGACGACCGCGCCGTGTCCGTT
>JACDGA010000363.1 GCA_013815505.1 Acidimicrobiia bacterium | reverse complement strand
GCCATCCTTCATGACGGCCTCGTGCACGACGATGCCGAACCGGCGTCGTACATCGGTCCGAGGATCACTCGCGAGCAGGCCGACCTCGTGTTCCGCAACGCGATGGCCGACCTCGGCACCGAGCGTGTCAGGCGCTGGCTGATCTGGACGGCCGTGGCCCTCGCAACGGCGCTCACGTCGACGGCGAAGGGCGGGATGCAACCTCGCTGGCGGTGGTTCTCCGTCGTCGCCGGCACGCTCGCCGCCGTCGTCGCCCTCGGCGTCCTGGCCACGATCGACGTGTTCGACGGCTGCACGATCCTTCCGTGGATGGGTGATCGTGTGTGGTGGCGCGAGCTCGCCGGCGGTGCAGCCGGAGCGATCGTCATCCCCGCAGCGCTCGCGCTGGCGTGGGGCAGGTTGTGGCGTGCCGGGCTCATCGCCTGCATCACCTTGGCGCTGCTGCTGCACGCCACCGTCGTGCTCGCCGTGCTCACCACGTTCTTCCAGTTCGTCGAGAGCCCGGGCCGAGCGATCGCATCGGTGCGCCGGGCGGTCCGGCTGCCCGTCATCGCCGGCCTCGTCGCGTTCACAGGCGTGATCGTCGCCGTGCTGTGGTGGCGCTGTCCCTGATCACGACCGGCCTATCGTGCAGTCGATGACCGCCGACGCCGCGACGTGACGACCGCGCTCGGGCTCGCGGCCGTCGCCGTGTTGATTGCCCTCAACGGGTACTTCGTTGCGGCCGAGTTCGCCTACGTCAGCGTGCGCAGGTCGGAACTGGAGGCCGAGCGTGCACGGCGGCCACGCCAGGTCGAGCGAGCGCTCGGCATCGTCAAGCGACTCTCGTTCATGCTGTCGGGTGCGCAGCTCGGCATCACGGTCATGTCGGTCGTGATCGGGTTCATCGCCGAACCCAGCATCGGCGAGGCCATCGAGCCGCTGCTGCGTGGCGTCGGAATCGGTGAGTCGGCGGTCGAGCCGATCGCACTCGTCGTCGCATTCGTCCTCGCCACGTCTGCGCAGATGCTGTTCGGCGAGCTGTTCCCGAAGAACCTCTCCATCGCCAAGGCGCAGCAGGTCTCGCTCTCCATCGCCACCATCACGTGGCTGTACACGAAGATCGCGGCGCCGGTGATCCGCCTGTTCGACAGCTCGGCCAACGCGCTGCTCTCGCTGTTCGGCATCGAACCGATCGAGGAGCTGCACGGCGGTGTGACGGCCGACGAGCTTGACTTCATCGTCGAGGAGTCGGTGCGTGACGGCCACCTGACCCAGCAGCAGGCGGAGCTCGTGTCGCGCTCGATCGAGTTCCCGGTGCTCGACGCAGTCGACGCCATGCGTCACCGCAGGGACGTGATGACCGTGGCGGCCGACGCGACGGGCCGGATGCTGCGCACCGTGGCGGCGCAGGCGCACAGCAGGCTGCCGGTCGTGACGCCGGCCGACGGCGGCGACCGCGAGCAGGTCGTCGGTGTCATCGAGATCAAGGACCTGCTGACGATCCCGATCGAGCGGCGCGACGAGGCGCTCGTGTCGACGATCATGCGCGAGCCACTGATCGTGCCCGAGCACCTGCCGCTGCCCGACGTGCTGGCGGCGATGCGGGAACACATCACCGAGCTCGCCGTCGTCGTCGACGAGTACGGCGAGTACAGCGGGATCATCACCGACGAGGACCTCGCGGAGGAGCTCGTCGGTCCCATCGACGACGAGCACGACGAGCAGCCCGAGCCGGTCATCGCCGAGCGTGGTGAGCGCCAGTGGACGGTGCCGGGGGAGATGCGCCTCCACGAGGTCGAGCGCGAAACCGGCATCGAGCTGCCCGACGGCGAGTACGACACGATCGCCGGGCTGCTGCTCGACCGCCTCGGGCACTTCCCCGAGCCCGGCGAGCAGGCCGAGATCGAGGGCCATGAGCTCACCGTGCTGGCCATGGACGGGCTACGCATCGTCGAGCTGCGCCTCGCCGGCGCGCCCGAGGTGCCCAACGACGACGACGAGCGCGAGGACCGCTCGTGAGCCCGCTCCTGGCCGGTCTCATCGCGATCGCCTCGATCGTCGCCAACGCCTTCTTCGTCGCCTCCGAGTTCGCGTTGCTCGCTGCGCGTCGGTCACGCATCGAGCAGTTCGCAGCGGACGGGCGCCGCGGCGCCCGCTCGGCGCAGAAGGCGTTGCGAGAGCTGACGCTGATGCTCGCCGGCGCCCAGTTCGGCATCACGGCGGCGACCATCGTGCTGGGCGCGGTCGCCGAGCCTGCCCTTGCGGGAGTGCTGGAGGGCTGGTTCGAGGGCCTGAACGTGCCGGAGGGGCTCGTCCACCCTGTGGCGTTCGCGATCGCGCTCGCCGTTGTCGTGTTCGCCCACATGGTGATCGGCGAGATGGCGCCGAAGTCGTGGGCGATCACCGACCCCGAGCGTTCGGCGATGCTGCTCGCCCGACCGTTCCGGGCGTTCACGCTCGCCTTCCGCCCGTTCCTCGTGCTGCTCAACAACGCCGCCAACGGGCTGCTGCGTCTCGTGGGTGTCACGCCCCAGGACGAGCGCTCGATGCAGGCGGGCCCCGCTGAGCTGGCCGTGTTGCTGGTGGAGAGCGTCGAGCTGGGAAAGATCGAGGCGGACGAGGCGGACATGATCGAGAGCGCGATCAGGCTCTCCGGTCTGACCGCAAGCTCGGCGATGGTGCCGCGCCACGCCGTCGATGCGGTGGTGGGGGGAGCCGACCTCGACACCATCGAGGAGCGAGCCGTCGCCAACCGGCGCAGCCGTGTGGTGGTCACGAACGAGATGGGAGTGGCGCTCGGTGTCGTGCACATCCGCGACGTGTTGTCGCTCGAGACGTCGGAACGCCGAGGCCGGCGCGCCGACGAGCTGATGTACTC
>JACDGA010000076.1 GCA_013815505.1 Acidimicrobiia bacterium | reverse complement strand
CCACCACGACGACGACACGTCCGTCGCGATCGACCACGACGACGACGCGTCCGTCGCGATCGACCACCACGACGACGCGTCCGCCGCGATCGACCACGACGGCACCACGGACGCCGCGATCGACCACGACGACGACGCGTCCGCCGCGATCGACCACGACGGCACCACGGACGCCGACGACCGCGCCGCGCACGGCGACCACCGCGTCCCGAACGGCGACGACTGCACCGCGCACGACCACCACGGCGCCGCGGACGACGACGGCTGCGCCCCGCACGACCACGACGACACCACGAACGACGACCACGACGACACCGCGAACGACGACCACGACGACAGCGCCCGCCACGACCTCTCCGCCTGCGCCACGGCCGACGCCGACGTCGACGACGTTGCCTCCCGACCTCGGTCTGCCACCCGAGGTCGATCTCAACGGTCCGGCGGGATCCGATCGCTTCTCGGCCGAGGACTACGACACGGTCTTCGCAGAGGGCGTGCCCATCGGCATCGCGATGGCCACGTCGCGCTACCTCGAGTCACGCGGTGACTACACCGTGCAGGCCGCCGGCGCGTCGGCGTCAGGCGCCTATCAGGTCATCGACTCCACGTGGAACAACTACAAGGGCTACCCCCGCGCCTACCTCGCACCTCCGGCGGTGCAAGACCAGTTCGCCTACGAGTCCTTCGTGGCGATCCTCAAGCGATACGACAACGACGTCTCGGTGATCCCGCTGGCGTGGTACTACCCGGTGGCGATCTCCCGTCCCGATCTGATGGACGTCGTGCCGATGCCCGAGGCCGGCAACGTGCTCACGCCTCGCGAGTACCAGGCGAAGTGGCTTGACGTGTTCTACGGCTACCTCGGCGAGGGCGCGCCGCCGTTCCTGCCGGCGAACGATCGCAAGGAGCCCTACATCCGCCAGATCGCGTTCCCCGTGCTCGGGCCCGTGTCGTTCGGCAACGACTGGGGCGACCCGCGTGGCGAGAACGGCGAGCGTCAGCACGAGGGGACCGACCTCATCGGGACGAGCATGCAGCCGTTGCGCGCTGCGGCCGACGGCACCATCACCCGCCTCCGCTACGACGACGAGGGCACTGCTGGCGTGGCCGTGTCCATCACCGACACGGCCGGGTACCGCTACAACTACTTCCACATCAACAACGATCGCCCCGGCACCACCGACGGCGGCGCGGCGCCGGGACTGCGCATCCATCCCGACCTCGCCATCGGCTCGCAGGTGCAGGCCGGCCAGATCATCGCCTACATGGGTGACTCGGGCAACTCCGTCGGCAACCCCCACCTGCATTTCGAGATCCGCACAATCGCCGGCGATCCGTTCAACCCGTACCCCTCGCTGCTCGCTGCGCAGCAGCGAGAGCAGTGCAGCGTGGGCATCGGCCCGTGGTCGACAGCGTTCCAGCGTCCCGGGGCGACCGGCGATGCGGTGGTCGGCGCGGCCAAGCCCTCGAACGGCGCGCCCGGAGCGACGTACCGGATCTCGGGTCCCGACGGTGCCCGATGGGAGGTCACCGACTCCGGTGAGGTGCGCGCGGAAGGGCTTGGCGCCCTGATCGCGGCGCCAAGCAACGACGACTGCGACGCCGTCCCCGAAGGCGTGTTCGGCACGGACGCCGCAGGCCTGCCCGTGTCGGCGCTGCCGTTGACGTGGTGGGATCTCGCCGGTTCGGAGTCACTGTCGATCCCCGAGTCGCGCCGGCGCGACGACACACGCCCCAACACCATCTGAACCTGCCGGGGCCTGCGTTCTGGAGGCCGCGGAACGCGGGATAACGCGATCTGTCACCTCCAACTCGGAGGTATTGGTGTCTAGACCGCGAGCAGGTCTCGGGCGCCGGTGTCGCTCGAGGGGTGGCGGAGCTTGCTCATCGCCCGCGCTTCGATCTGTCGAATGCGCTCGCGCGTGAGGTTGAAGTGCTCGCCGACCTCTTCGAGCGTGCGTGCCTCGCCGCGATCGAGACCGAAGCGCAGCTTGAGGATCTCTCGTTCCCGCTCGTCGAGCGGGGCGAGCAGGCGCGCGATCTCGTCGGGCAGCAGCGCCGTCGCAGCGACCTCGAACGGGCTCTCGGCCGAGCGGTCCTCGACGACGTCACCGAGCTCGGCATCGCCGTCTTCGCGCAGCGGCTCGGAGAGCGACAGCGGCTCGGCGGCGAAGCGCAGCGCCTCGGTGACCTTGTCCTCGGGCATCTCCACCTCGCGTGCCAGCTCGGACAGCGTGGCGGGGCGGCCGTACTTCAGCTCGAGGCGAGAACGCGCCTTCTGCAGCCTGGCGAGCGTGTCGCCGGCGTGGACGGGCAGCCGGATCGTGCGACCCGTGTTGGCGATGCCGCGGGTGATGGCCTGACGGATCCACCACGTGGCGTAGGTGGAGAACTTGAAGCCCTTGCGCCAGTCGAACTTCTCGACGGCGTGCATCAACCCGAGGTTGCCCTCCTGGATCAGGTCGAGCAGCGGCAGACCGGACGCCTGGTACTTCTTCGCGATCGAGACGACGAGGCGCAGGTTCGATTGCACGAACTGACGCTCGGCCGTCTCGCCGTTTCGCGCCGTGCGGCGCAGCTCACGCCGGCGGGTGGCGGTGAGGCGTGCCTCACCGGCCAGCTCGACGGCGGCTTCCTTGCCGTTCTCGATGGCCTTGGCGAGTCGAACCTCGTCGTCCTTCGTGAGGAGCGTGTACTGCCCGATGTCGGTGAGGTACAAGCGGACGAGGTCTTCATCGTCGCGTTCGACGCGATCTTTGGCCACTGTGGCTCCTATCTGTCCGCCTGACCACCGGGCGGCGTTCGAGCGATGCCCTCCCCATGGCGGGGGAATGGCGACACGATACCGACACCGTTGCGGCACTCAACATGGTGCGCGACGAGATTCGCCGCCATCAGGCGTCCGAATGGTGCGGCCCGCCGCATCTCCCGCTGCGATGAGCCCGTGCCGGGTCGACGGGATGAGGTGACGATCCGCGTTGTCGACCACGGGGATATCCTGGAGCCACGTGGTCACGCGCTGGCCACACGACAAGGGAGTCTTCGACACCATGGCCAATCCGCTCCTCAACGATCGAGCGCTCGAGCGTGCCCAGCCCGGCTGGGCGGCGCCGGCCGCGCCGTCCAACTCCTGGCCCGCACCGGGTGATGCAACGACCCGCACGACCGACGGACCCGTCTCCCACTACGAGGGGGCGATGACCGTCTCGGGCACCATCACGGCATCCGCCGTGCTGTTCACGCTGCTGCTCGTCAGTGCCGTCTTCGGCTGGAACGCCACCGAGACCAACCCGACGACGAACGAGCTGTCGTTCCCGGGCATCGCCTTCGTCGGAATCGCCGTCGGCTTCGCCTGCGTCATCGCGCTCTACTTCCGGCCGCAGTGGGCGAAGGTCCTCGGTCCCGTGTACGCGCTGGCGCAAGGCTTCTTCGTCGGCGCGATCTCGAGGGCGTACGACAACTTCCAGTCCGGTGTCGTGCTCCAAGCGGTCGGCGCCACAGTCGCCACGTTCCTCGTGATGCTCGTGCTCTACCGCACGCAGATCATCAAGGTGACCAACCGCTTCCGCAAGGTGGTCATCGCAGCGACGCTCGGGATCATGGTCATGTACCTCGTCTCGTTCGCGTTCAGGCTGTTCGCTGGGTCGGACTCGGTGAGCTTCCTGCGCGAACCGAACGCGCTCGGCATCGGGATCAGCGTCGTGATCTGCGTCGTCGCCGCGCTCAACCTGGCGCTCGACTTCGACTTCATCGAGCGCGGCACGAAATCGGGGCTCCCGAAGCACTTCGAGTGGTTCGCCGCCTTTGGGTTGCTCGTGACGATCGTCTGGCTGTACCTCGAGTTCCTCAGGTTGCTGGCGATGCTGCAGAGCAGGAACTGAGCACGCCGCTCCCGTGATCCGCCACCGGATCCTCGGTGGCAGCGTCGTCTCGCGCCGGCACCGGGTCGCCGAGGCCGTTGCGGTCGCCGTCGTCGGCGCTGTCGCGGCGGGCGCAACCGGATGGCTGGTCGGGCTTGCGATGCCTGCGGCCGTCGTCGGTCTCGTGCACGGCTGGCTGGCCGGCTACCGGCGGATCTACCCGTGGCGGCGAGTCGCCGGTGTCGCCGCGTTCGTGCTCGACCACTCGTGGGCCCTGCTGACGACGACGGCGTCGGTCCTCAGCCAGGCAGCGAGCTGGGCACGCCGCGACTCCATCTACATCGCCACGCTGAGCGAGCGGCAGGCACGACACGTCTTCGCCGGCGGCTACCGGTTGCGCAAGGGTTTCGCCATCACCGTCGGCACCACCGTGTCGGGTCTCGCCGACGCGAGCGAGCGGCGCTGGAAGCTCGTCACCGACCACGAGGACTGCCACGTCTGGCAGGCGCGCCTCTTCGGGCCGCTCTACGTCGTGTTGTACGTGGGGTGGATGATCACCGCAGCGGTCGCCGGCACCGTCATCGCCGTCACCAGGCGCCGACCCCTCGCGGCGACGGTCGAGGCGTTCTCCTACTACAACAACCCGTTCGAGTGGTGGGCGTACAGCCGAGAGGGACGCTGGCCCCCGCCAAGGCTCGCCGGCCACGTCAAGTGGCGGGGGCCAATCGTGCAGTCGCTCAGCGCGAAGCGAGAAAGCCGAGCAGCGCGGCGTTGACGCCGTCGGGATCCTCTTGCTGGGTCCAGTGACCGACGCCGTCGAGGATGACGATGTCGCGCAGGTTCGGCAGCTCGGCCTGCATCGCCTCGATCCGCTCGGGATGACCGTGGATCACGAGGTCGTTGCTTCCGGCGACGAACAGCGTCGGCATCGTCATCCGGCTCGCCGGGAACGGGGCGAGGCGCTCGTAGTTGGCGTCGAAGTTGCGGTACCACGACACGGGACCGAAAAACCCGTTCGTGGAAAAGGCGTCGACGAAGGTGTCGAGATCGGCGGACGTCAACCACACCGGGAGGTCGTCGAGGTCCTCGGGAGCGTGCAGCTCGTCGAGCCACCCCGACGTGCCGGCGACGGAACGCTCGACACCGTGGAGCGGGAAGTTGTCACCGCTGGCGGACCACAGGATGTGGTGCAGCGAGCGCCGGATGTCGGCGCCCAGCTCGGCCTCGGCAGGTCCGACGTCTTGGAAGTAGAGGATGTAGAAGAAGTTGTCGCCGTGGATGTGGCGCAGCACCCGCGTCGGCTGCGCCGGCCACGGTGTGAACGGGACGCTCATCGCGACGAGCGAGTTGATCCGCTCGGGATGGAGCCTGGCGAGGTCCCACGCCACGAGCGCGCCCCAGTCGTGACCGACGAGAACGGCGTCCTGTGCGTCGACGTCGTCGAGTAGCCCGAGGAGGTCACCGCCGAGGTCGTCGATCCCGTAGGCGTCGACGTCGGATGGTGACTCCGAGGTGCCGTAGCCGCGCTGGTCGGGTGCGAGCACGTGGTACCCGGCGTCGGCGAGCGGTCGCATCTGGTGTCGCCACGAGTGCGAGCTCTCGGGGAAGCCGTGGCACAGCAGCACGACCGGGTCGCCGCGCCGCCCGGCCTCGACGACGTCGAGGGAGATGCCATTGGTGGCGATGCGCCGCCGCCGCACCGCATCGTTCCGCCGTTCTGTCATGGCGATTGTTGCCGTTCGAGCCCGATCTGCACGACAGAACGGGGGGCGAGGGCGGCGATGTCGCGATCGAGCCGACGTCGCACGTCGTCGAGCACGTCAGCGGTGGGTTCGTCGAGCATCCAGTCGATCGTCTGCGCGGCATCGACGGCGATGTCGCGCACCGACGTCAATGCCCGCACGAGCGCACCGAGGCGTTCGTCGACCGTCGATGCGCCGACATCGCCGAAATGGTCGAGGTCGCGGTCGAGGTCGCGGTCGAGGTCGAGGTCGAGATCGGCTGACGAGCGAGCAGAACCGTCGAGCCAGACGATGGTCGGCAGCCGTGCCTCACATCGTGCAGCGATCGCCGCCTGCCGATTGGACAGCGTGGCGAGCGTGCGTGCCAGCTCGGGGGTTCGGTCGTCGCGCGCCCACGTGCCGCTCGCCGCCGAGATCGCGCGACCTCTCTGCGCAACGTCGGTGAGGACCGTCTCGACCTCCCGGAGCGTCGACGTCGGCATCAGCGCGACGTCGCTCTCGACGCCAACCAGTGGGCCTCGGCGATGCCCAGCTCGGTAGCGGGTGGTGCATCGGCGTGGTACTCGAGCAGCATCGCTCGCCACGGGCCCTGCGCGCTGAGCCGCCCCATCAGGGCGCTGACACCCCACACGACCCGGTCGAGGATGACGAAGCTCGCCGGCATGTTGAGCTTGGCGATGACCTCCCGGTGCGGGCCGTTGAGATCGAGGATGGCGGCCAGGGTGTCGCGCATCCACTCCCGTGAGAACCGGAACTCGTCAACGAGGTACGGCTCGTACGGGCGCGACACGTAGTCGAAGACGGCCTCGGGATCGAGCGCGTGCCCCTCTTGGAGGAAGCCGGCGTGCTCCATCGCTGCGACCAGCTGGTCGGGGTCGCGCTGCACCACGACGGCGTCGAGCGTCGGCGACAGTCGCTCCCACTCGCCCGGTTGCCACCGTTTCACGAGCCCGAAATCGAGGAACGTCACGCTGCCGTCGAGGTGGAAGCGGTAGTTCCCCGGGTGGGGGTCGCCGTTGAACGCCCGCAGCCGACGCACGGAGTGTTGCGCGAAGCGCCAAATGACCTCCGCCGCGCGCTGCTTCGTGTCGGGTGAGGACCGGTCGATGAACTCGTTCCATGACAGGCCGTCGACCCACTCGGTGGTCAGGACGCGAGCGCTCGACAGCTCGGGCACGGGGCGCGGCAGTCTGGCCCACGGATGCCCCGCGTAGTAGCCGGCGAACTCGACCAGGTTGGCGAGCTCGTGTTCGTAGTCGAGCTCCTCACGCATCCGCACACGGAGTTCTTCGACGAAGCCCTGCGCGTCGAGACCGTGCAACGCCAACGCCGAGAACATCCCGTAGAAGACCTCGGCGGAGTCGAGATCGGCTTCGATCGCCTCGCTGACACCCGGGTACTGCACCTTGACCGCGACGTCGTCACCGTCCCGCGTGCGCGCCCGGTGCACCTGGCCGACGCTCGCCGCGGCGTGGGGGAGATCGGTCCAATCGGCGAAGACCCGCTCGGGCGGACCGCCGAGATCCTCGGCGACGACGGCGGCGGCAAGGCTCGGGGCCATCGGTTCGGCATCAGCCTGCAACGCGGCGAGCGCGCGCTGGGCCTCGTCGGGGAGACCCTCCGCGATGTAGCTGACGAGCTGGCCGACCTTCATCAGCACGCCCTTCATGTCGCCGAGCTCGCGGGCGACGTCCTCTGCGCTGCGAATCGCGAACTGCGCGTCGAGCTCGGCGCGTCGCTCCTCCGGAGTCGCCAGACGACGGATCCGCGTGGCGACGAAGCGGGACGTGTTGCGCGCCGTCAGACGCCACACGCGCATCGCCCGCTTCGTGCGCGTGTCAGCGAGTGCCGAGGCAAGCGCCGTGGCCGCCGCGACGGCACCGACACCACCGGCGGCGACCGCGGCGAGGCGTGAGCGTCTCATCGCGCGTCGCCGTCGTCACCGGGGTTGCCGACGTCGTCGTGCACCTCGGGTCGTGCCGCGTCGCGCCCCGGCTCGTTCGCCGAGTCGGGTTCACGATCGTCGCCGCCGGCCACCGGCACGGGCTGGGTGACATCGGTCCAGAACGAACCGTCGTCGAGACGCTCGAGCGTGCGTTCCGCCTCGACGAGGTCTCGCTCGATGCCGTCGAGGTCGTCG
>JACDGA010000362.1 GCA_013815505.1 Acidimicrobiia bacterium | reverse complement strand
GTGCGGTGGGATAGACCGCCACCTCGTCGACGAGACCGTCGACCTCGACGTTGCTCGGCGCGCCACTCCAGCTTCCCATCGAGTCTCCGCCGACTCGCCAGTAGCCGACGTAGGTCTCGCCCTTGGTGGTGTCGGCACGCTGTGCGACGGGGACGCCGTCGACATACAGCTGCATGCCGGCGGCGCTCATCGTCGCTGTGATCTGGTGCCACTGGCCGTTGTTGACTGCCTGTGAACTGTTGATCGTCACCCGGTTGCCGGCCTCGTTGCGCACCCCGAACCAGATCTTGCCGCTGTTGTCCATCCAGATCTGACGATCGCGATGACCCGAGTTGCCGATCTGGACGTCGCTAAACCCGAGGATCCTGCCACCGACGGCCGTCTTGTTGACCCATGCCTGGATCGTGAACTCGTCCGGGGCGAGCATCGCACCCGAAGTCCGGATCCGGCTCTGGTCGTTGTTGTTGAACCTCGTCGCGGTGTCGCCGGCGATCGCGCCGGCTGCGCCGCGGGTCAGCTGTGCCCCGGTGAGCCCGTCGTTCACTCCCGCACGGTCGAACGCCGTCGTCCCGGATGCCTCGTTCAGCGGCCAGTAGATCGACGCGCCGTCGGCACGGACGCGGGTGGCGTAGGCGTTGTTCTGGAACGACGTCGGCATCGTGATGCTCACGCTCGATCCGAACACCGTGTTCCCGCCCGGATCGTTGGCGACGATCTGGTAGTTGTACGTCGCGCCCGGCGTCAGGCCGGTGTCGACGAACCCGACCGCCGGCAGCGTCCACCAGTTGGAGTTCGCCGTCGTCGTGTGCACGTACGTGTTGTTGCGACGGACGCGGTAGGTCAGGGTGTAGTCATCGCGGTCGAAGCCTGCCGTCCACGAGACGCGTGCCGCTGTCGTCGACGTTGCCTGGACCGTCGGTACGAACTGTCCGTTGTTGAACCGCGGACCCTGCTGGTTCGTGGCGATCGGGCGCTTGGCGAAGCGCGTGAGGCCTTGCTGGCTGACGCCGTTGACGCGGGGGAACTCCCCGCCCATCACGACGTAGTTGCCATTGCCGGTTACGTGCCATCCACCCTGATCTTGGCCGGTGAACGAACCCAGCGCGACGTCCGGAAGCCAGTTCACGATCGACGGCGTCGGCGTGCCGCCCCAGTTGGGGTAGCCGAGCACCTCGTGGAGGTGGGTGCCCGTAGCGTTGCGGGTGAACGCCAGTGCCCGCTGGAACGTCCACTTCGGCGTCTGGCCGAAACCGCCGCCGACGTTGCCGCAATAGTGAGCGTGCCCGACCGTGTAGACGGTGGCTCCATCGGAGTAGGCGCTGTAGGAGTCGCCGTGGCAGTCGACCGTCCAGGAGACGTCGCCGGTCGCCACGTCGGCCTGGAACGGCCCTTCGAGATTTCCGCCCGGACCGAAGTGATACGTCGTGCCGTGGACTTTGTTTCCGTCGACGGTGAGGCTGGTCACGCCGGAGTCTTGTCCCGCGTTGCGAACGGTGTTCTGGGCGTTCCACGGCATCACGGCGCCGGTCACGGCGTCGACCTTGGCGAGACCGTACTGGGCGACGCCCCCGATGTTCTGGAAGGAGCCCCCGATCATGACGGCCGAGTTGTCCTGCGACAGTGCCAGCGCGCGCACGATATAGTCAGCGTTTGGGTTCCAACCTAACAGCGCGCCATCAGAAGCGCGGAAGGCGGCGAGGTTGCCTCGAGGAGTGCTGCCCGATCCGGCGAAGCTGCCCCCGACGAACACAGTCGAGTTCGTAGCGACGATGGCCCTCGCCTGGGAGTTGACGCGAGGCGCGAAGCTGCTGATCAATTGGCCGGTCGCGGTGTTGAACGCAGCGATCCTGGAGCGGGTCTGCCCGTTGGCCGTTGTGAAGTCGCCGGCGACGTAGACGCGGGTGCCGTCGGGCGACGCGGCGACGGAGAGCACCTGGGCGTTCAAGGTGGGGGCGAACGAAGTGATCAACTCACCCGTCGTGAGGTTGTACGCCAGGAGGTTGGCCCGTGGCGTGAGGTTCGTGCCCGGCGCAGCGCCAGCTGGCCGGGCGTTGTTGAACTTCCCGCCGGCGTACACCGTGTTGCCGACGATCGCCTGCGACCACACCACACCGTCGATCTGGACGGTCGGCAGTGCGTCCGCCGTGACGGTGTTCGTCGCCGGCACGACAGGACTCGCCGCCGCCGAGGCGACCGACGACTCTGTCACGGCGCCTGTCGCCACTGCGGTGACGGCGAGTGCCCCGGCAACGATGCCGGAGCGGATCCGCCGCAGGGTGGAGCTAGTGGTCATCGGTCGTTTCCTTCTTCTCACATGCTTCCGACGAACACCGCGACGGGTTCGTCTGCCGAGTAGTTGACGCCGATGGTGACCGGCTGTGATTGGTTGTCCTTGTCGAACGCGAATACATAGACCGCATCGGCGGCGTCGCCTCGGGCCACGCGGCCGCTGAACGGTTCGGCGGGGTCACCGCTGATCGGTGAGGACGGGATGCCGTCGCGATCCTCGAGCGTCACCGTGACGCCATCGACGTCGAGCCGCCGCCGAGAGTCGTTCGTCAGTCGCACCGTGGCGACGAAGGCGGGCCCGGAGATCTCGCCCGGCAGGCGCGCTTTCACCTTGATCTGCTCGACCGAGACGAGCTCGGCGACGATGCCGCCCTCGAACTCGACCGGCTCGTCCACGTCGACCGGTGCGAGCGTGACCTGCTCGACCGCAGGCACCGTCTCGTCGATGGTTCCGGTGTCGTCTGGCGGCGCAACGGTCGTCGTCGTACCGGAATCGGTAGTGGTCGGCGCCGCCGTGTCTGGCGGCGCAACGGTCGTCGTCGTACCGGAATCGGTAGTGGTCGGCGCCGCCGTGTCTGGC
>JACDGA010000361.1 GCA_013815505.1 Acidimicrobiia bacterium | reverse complement strand
TCGTGGCCCGATCACCACTGTCTCGGTCCCACCCGTGTGATCAGGTCTGGTCTTGGATGTCGGTGCAGTCGGAGCAGGTGAGTACTTCCTCGACGGGCCGGGAACTGCGGCATCCGCGCAGTTCCCCGCTGGCGTAGATCGGCGCTCCCGTCGGTAAACGGCACGCGACCGAAGCGATGGTGAACAGTTGGCGATCGCCGTCCGACGCGCACGGTCGGGCCCCTCGTAGTCTCACTCACGATGGCTTGTGGAGTTCCAGACACGTTCAGCGTGTCGCCCGCCGACCCGTTCCCGAGAGCCACCACCGTCGCCAGCGACTTGATCGACATCGACGTCACCTCCCGGCCGTGACACAGCGTCACAGTCCAACAGGTGTCACGCATGTTGTGCGACATCACCTGTTACCGATGTCCCGCGATCGAACGGTGGCAGGATCACCGATCTGCACGACAGGACGGTGGGTGCGGGATCAGGGGAGCATGAGCTCGCCGTTGCGATCGACGACGAGCCCATCGGCGACGAGACCGGCGACGACGGTGGCGTCGTAGCCGGCACTCGACCGACGACCCGCGACGAGATCGCCGAGCAGGCTGCCGCGCGCCTGGCGGGCACTCCCGTCGTACGGCGCCTGGCGACGGCTGACGCCCGCCGACCCCACTGCCGGGTCAGGCGCCCCGGCACGGCGCGACGCCCGCCAACGGCACGAACCGGCGAGCGGGCAACCGTCACACCGCGGATCAGGCCGGCAGTGGCGGGCGCCGACGTCCATCATCGTCTGGTTCCAGAGCCACCCTTCGCCGGCGGGGACGAGCGAGTCGGCGCGATCCTGTGCCGCCGACGGCGTCAGAGCCGTCCCGGCGCTGCGGGCGAGCACCCGTGCGACGTTCGTGTCGACGACGCCGACGTCGGCCTCGAACGCGAACGTCATCACCGCCCGCGCCGTGTAGCGACCGATGCCGGGCAGCGCGAGCAGGGCGTCGAGCTCGTGCGGGACCTCGCCCGCGTGGAGCGCGACGATCGCCGTCGCTGCTCCGTGGAGGTTCTTCGCCCTGCGCGGGTAGCCGAGGCCGTGCCATCTCGCGATCGCTTCACCCAGAGGGACAGACGCAAGCGACTCGGGTGTCGGGTACACCGCACACCACTCGTACCACCTCGGCACGACGCGCGAGGCCTGGGTCTGTTGCAGCATCACCTCGGCGACGACGATCCGCCAGGGATCGCGCGTCGCCCGCCACGGTAGGTCGCGCAGGTTCGCGCGACCCCACGCAAGGACCGCGTCGCGGTCGACGCCCGTGTCAGTCGGACCAGACTTCGACACCGTCGTACGGCCGGGCACGCGGCGGCGCGGCGTCACGCCGCCAGGCGAGCAGCTTGCGACGGAAGTAGCAGACCTCCTTGCCGTCCTGGTTAAAGCCCTTCGTCTCCACGCTCACGACCCCCCTGTCCGGCTTCGACGACGACGGCGTGACCTCGATGACCCGCGTCTCGGCGTGGATCGTGTCGCCGTGGAACGTCGGGAACTTGTGCTGCAACGTCTCCACCTCGAGGTTGGCGATCGCCGCGCCGCTCACGTCGGGAACGCTCATCCCGAGCACCAGCGAGTACACGAGGTTGCCGACGACGACGTTCCTGCCTTGCACGGACTTGGACGCGAACCAGTCGTTCGTGTGCAACGGGTGATGGTTCATCGTGATCATGCAGAACAGGTGGTCGTCGTACTCGGTGATCGTCTTGCCGGGCCAGTGCCGGTAGACGTCGCCCGGCACGAAGTCCTCGAGGTAGCGCCCGAACGGTCGCTCGTGCACGGTCACGGGCGCAGCCACCAGCGGTGAGCGGTCATGGGCCGTGAGGTTACGGCGGCGGTCGGCCGAGACATGCCGAGAGGTTACGGCGGCGGATCGCCGCCGACCGAGCCGTCGACCGGGTCGCTGCTGAGGCCGCGACCGGCGGGGTGTCGGTGCACGTCCTCGTGGTTGCGCAGCACCCAGTCGACCCGCGTTTCTCTCGTGATGTCGTCGTCCCGGGCGAGCTCGCGCAGGCTGGCGAGGCGCTCCTCTCGACGTTCGATGCGGAACGGCCCGACGCGCAGGCTGAGGTAGAGAAGCCCGCCGACGACGACCGGCAGGAAGAACTGGGCGATGCGGTAGGACGCGAACCCGAGGGACGCCGTCGAACGGGTGAGGCCGAAGCCGACGAGCGTGGGGAGGTAGACGCCGTCGACGATGCCGAGTCCTCCAGGCGTGATCGGGATGACGGCGACGATGTTGCCGAGGCCGAACGCGACGAGCAGCGAGATCGGATCGAGCGTGCCGCCGAAGGCGCGCAGGAACACCCACAGCGATGCCGCGTCGAGCAGCCAGTTGACCGTCGCCCACCCCGCGACGCGACCCATCAGTCCCGGGTTCTTGAGCACCTCTTCGAGCCGGCTCGCGATGCGCCGGATGACCCGTGCGGCCCGGTCCTCGTCGGTGTGCAACTTGCGGGCGATCCATCGCAGCGCGCGCTCGGCTCGACCCTGGCCGTCCATCAGCCCCATCACGAGGAACGCCGCGGTCAACATCAGCATCAGCCCGGCGATGGCGGCCAACACGTAGAACGGGTTGCTCACCCCGCGTGGGATCGAGATCAGCAGCGCCAGCCAGAAGATCAGGTTGAGCACGAGTGCCGAACCGATCCCCGCCGTCGCTAGCGCGAAGCCGGCGTCGGGACCGCGCACGCCCGACAGCGTGAGCAGGCGGTACCCGAGGGCCGGCCCGGCCGCCGAACCACCAGGCACGATATTCGTCATCGCCTTCGTGCTCATCTGGATGCGGAACATGCGCATCGGAGAGATCGGTCGTCCCGCCTCGCCGAGCGCGGCGCGGGTCAGCAACGAGT
>JACDGA010000360.1 GCA_013815505.1 Acidimicrobiia bacterium | reverse complement strand
GTGCCATCTCGCACGGCGCTGTCGCGCCCGCACGTCCTGCCCAGTGCTGTCGTTGGCGATCGACCTCTCTCGGGCCGCACTCACCGAGGAACCGAAGCGTCAGGTGCCAGTTGCGGGGACGGACCCAGCGAAGATCCGGCCGGGCGTCGCGCACGGCGTCGATCGCCTCGGCGAGGTGTGCCTCGACGTCGTCGGGCAGCAGCACGGCGGTGAACAGTCGCGCCATCACCCCGCGTCGGGGTCGAGCGATCGCGCCGAGCGGGCGATCCCCTCGCGCAGCTCGCGCATCCAGTCGTCGGCCTGACGCCAGCGGGCGTCCGCCGACTCGCGCACCGAGTGCGCCTCGGCCGCAGCGGAGGGGTACGACCCGAGGAACTTCACCTTGCCGTGCTTGGCGTGCAGATCGCGCAGCGCGTCGGCGATCACCTCGTCGCCGACGTGACCCTCGGCGTAGATGATGAAGCAGTAGTCGCCGAGCCCGCCCGACTTGGTGGGTCGCGAGATCAGGTTCGACAGGTTGATCCGCCGGGCGGCGAACTCGCCGAGGATCGACAGCAGGCTGCCGGGCTCGTCGGCACGCTGGTAGACGACGATCCCGGTGCGATCGTGGCCCGTCGGGGCGGGGATGCCCTCGCCGGCGACAACCACGAACCGCGTCTGGTTGCCGCGCTGGTCGGCGACGTCGGCTGCGAGCACTTCGAGCCCGTACAGCGCGCCGGCGACTCGGGCGGACAGCGCCGCAACCCCCGTCTCGTCGGACTCCCCGACGAGACGAGCCGCCTCCGCCGTGCTGCTCACCTGGTGGATCTCGACGTTCGGCATCGTCGCCCGCAGGTAGTGGTGGCACTGCGCCGTGGCGATGGGGATCGAGTGCAGCACCTTCACGTCGGCGAGCGCGGTGCCGGGCTTGGCGACGATGCAGTGCTCGACATCGAGCACGACCTCGCGCTGGATGAGCAGGTGGTGATCGAACGCCAGCGCGTCCTGCGTGAAGTTGACCATCCCCTCGATCGAGTTCTCGAGCGGCACGAAGCCGAGCTCGACCTCGCCCGCCGAGACGGCGTCGAGCACATCGGGCACTGTCGCGTACGGGAGGAGCTCGTGCCCGGCGAGGTCGGGTTGCGAGCGCAGCGCCTGCTCGGTGAACGTGCCGAACGGCCCGAAGAACCCGACGCGGATCATCGACTCAGCGTACGGGCATGACAGCATGGGCGACGTGGACGAAGTCGAGCTGAGGGCGCTGCTCGACGATCTCACGAAGGGCACCGTCGCCATGGACGACGTCGTTGCGATCCTCTCCCGACTGCCGTTCGCTGACGTCGGCGAGGCACTCGTCGACCACCACCGCACCCTTCGCCAGGGCATTCCCGAAGCGGTGTACGGGCCGGGCAAGACGCCCGAGCAGTGCGTGCGCATCGTCGCCGAGCTGCTCGGTTTCGGCTCCGGACCCGTGCTGCTCACGCGCACCGACGAGGCGCAGCGCAAGGCCGTCGTCGCCGTCCACGGTGATGCCATCCAGGCCGGTGGCTCGCTGCTGTGGCGCCCCCCGGAGACAACGCGTGCGTCAGCGGTGCTCGTGGTCACCGCTGGCACCGCCGACGCGTCCGTCGGCGACGAGTGCGCGCTTGCCCTGCGCTCGTTCGGTTTCGCGCCGAGGTCGATCCGCGACGTCGGCGTCGCCGGTCTGCACCGCCTCCTCGCCCACGTCGACGAGATCGCCGCCGCCGACGGCATCGTCGTCGCAGCGGGGATGGAGGGCGCCCTCGCCAGCGTGGTCGGCGGCCTGACGAGTGCGGCGGTCGTCGCCGTACCGACGAGCACGGGCTACGGCGCCGCGCTCGACGGTGTCACCGCGCTGCTGGCGATGATGTCGTCGTGCGCTGCGGGCGTTGCCGTGGTCGGCATCGACAACGGCTACGGCGCGGCCGCCGCCCTCGCCAGGGCGCTCCCGTGATTGTCTGGTTCAACTGCGAGCTCGGGGTCGCCGGTGACATGGTGCTCGGTGCGCTCGTGGACGCTGGGGCCGACGCCGACCACGTCGCCGCGACGATCGCCGCTCTCGACATCGACGGCTACGAGCTGTCGTTCCAGCCGGTGCGCCGCGCATCACTGCAGGCGACATGGGCGAACGTCGTCGTGGCCGACCACGGTGATCGTGACGGCGACGGCCATCACAGCCATCCGCACCGGCCGTTGCGCACGATCCTCGAGCTCCTCGACGGCGCCGACCGCCTCGCTGCGCCGGTGCGCGATCGCGCCGTGGCGGTCTTTCGCGAGCTCGGCCGGGCAGAGGGAGCCGTGCACGGCATCGACCCCTACGATGTCGAGCTGCACGAGGTGGGGGCCGTCGACGCCATTGTCGACGTCGTCGGTGTCTGCGCCGCGCTCGACTCGCTCGGCGTCGACACGGTGCACGCCAGCGCCATCGGGGTCGGCCACGGAATCGCGTCGACCGCGCACGGCACGATCCCTCATCCGGCGCCCGCCGTGGCGAGGATGCTCGCCGACCGTCGCGTCCCCGTCCGGCCCGTCGAGACCTCGCTCGAGACGGCGACACCCACCGGCGTCGCGCTGATGGTGACGCTCGCTGCGTCGTTCGGCGCCGCACCAACGATGACGGTGACGGCGACCGGGATGGGTGCCGGCACGGCAGACCCGAGCGACCGACCGAACGTGGTCGGCGTGCTCGTCGGGCACGGCGCGGCGGCGACCGCCGCCGGGGATCGTCTCGCCCACCAGATCGAGACGAACGTCGACGACGTGACCGGCGAGGTGCTCGCCGACACGATCACGGCCCTCCTCGACGCTGGTGCGCTCGACGCCTGGGTGACACCGATCGTGATGAAGAAGGGTCGCCCGGCGCACACCGTCAGCGTGCTCGCC
>JACDGA010000359.1 GCA_013815505.1 Acidimicrobiia bacterium | reverse complement strand
TAGAGGTTGCCAAGCAGGTCGTCGCGACCGGCGTCAACGAGGAAGGTGCGCAACCGCTTGGTCAACGCATCGACCTCGGATCGTCGCCCGGCAGGTAGCTGGTCGGAGCTGGCGAGCAACGTTGACCCTTCGGGTGGTGGGGTGGCGATCGGCGAGCCGACGATGAGCAGGTGTTGATGGGCACCGCCGTCGCCGATCTGGTGGTCGCCGTATTGCGTGTAGAACTTCTCGACGACGACGTCGTAGCCCTGGCGTTCGAGGCGGTTGAGGACTCCGGCCTGCACGGCTCCACCGACGATGATCTCACCGTCGAGGTCGAGCCGGATCGGCTGATCACGATCGAGCCGCTGCTCGACCGACTCCGACATCACGTCGACAGCGTCGGCGACGTCCTGGCCGAAGAGCTGCGCCCGCGCCCCCTGCTCGCCGACGTCAACGGCTCGCACGACGGCGACGACGAGCAGTGTGGCGAGCAGGCCGGCCACCAGCGGTGTCGCCCGGTACCGTTCGCCGAGGCGCCGAGGGAGGTCGACGACCCGCCAGCCGACGATCGCGACGGCTGCCCAACTCACCCACACCAGCGGTGGGATCCAGCTGAAGAACCAGACGAACTGCGGTCCACGCGCGTTGGCGATGGCGACGAATCCTCCGAGCCACGTCGCGGCAACCACGACCAGCAACCACGGCTCAGCGCGCAACCCGCGCCGGACTGCGCCCACGGCGGCGACTGCGAGGGCGACGAGCAACAGACCCGGCAACGTTCCTGCGGGCAGCGGGTCGGGCAGCACGTTGAACACCTCGGGAAGCTGCGGCGAGGCCACCTGCGACCACGACGTGACCCGAGCAAGAACCTCCACGGCTCGACCGAATCCCGCCGGATCGAGATCGGCGCTCGTGCTCCACTCGATGATCTCGCCAAGATTTCCCGGCCAGCCGGTGAGGCTGTCCACCACCAATGGCAGTGAGGCCATGACCCCGAGGACGGCGGCGACGATCACACTTCGTCGCTGCAACGGATCTGGAGAGCGGATGGCGCGATGCACGAGGACCACTGCGATGAGCACCGACGCCGGCGCGACGACAAGGGCAAAACCGGCGTGGGCTTGAAAGACGAATGATGCGGCGAGCACCGCGATCGCCGGGGCAACATGGTCGCCGCACAGAGCCGCCCAACAGCAGACGAGAAAGACGACGACTGCCACCACGGCGATCGTCGGGTTCCAGGGATCGATCAACGAATGCGGTTGCCATCCGCCGAACAGGGCGACGAACAATCCGATTCCCGCAAAGAACGCCGTCAGCCCACGACGGGCGAGCATCCACATCGCCACTGCCACACCGGCGGCGTTCACGGCCAGCGCGGCGACGAGTACCGCCTTGCCCTGCTGTCCGAGGAGGCGGTACGGGATGGCGTAGCTGTAGAAGCTCAGCGGACCCGGGTGCGACCAGCCGTACCGGGAGAAGGCACCGACGAGCGGTATGTCGCCCGAGAACACCTCGCGTGTTCGCTGCTCGATGATCGCCCGATCGCCCGTCGACGTATACGACCTCGCGACCATCGTCCAGAGCTCGGGGATGGCGAAGGCGGCTACGACGACCACCACGACGCCGACCTGCAGCGGGCGTCGGTACCGCTGTGCTACCTGCCAACGGTCCACCGAGCGGATGCTAAGTGATCGCCCGAACGAGACAAGCCCAACGAACGCTCCGACGCGCCCAACCTGCGACAATGCTGGCGTGATCATTGACGCTGCCTGGTACGACGCGTCGGGCGCGCGGATCCACGAGCCGGACTCCGTCGGGGCGCTCGGGGCGCTGCTCGCGCAGTCGCGCGCCGGCGAGGTCGACGGGTTCGCCTGGCTGGGACTGCGGATGCCGACGGAGTCCGAGCTCGGCGCCGTGCAGAAGGAGTTCGACATCCCGCAGCTGGCCATCGAGGACGCCCGCGAGTTGCACGATCGCCCGAAGGTCGAGCGTCACGACTCGATGCTGCTCACCGTCGTGCCGACGGCCCGCTACGACGACGAGCGCGAGGCCGTCGAGTTCGGCGAGCTGTTCCTCTACTGCGGTGCCGACTACCTCGTCAGCATGCGCTACGGGCAAGCGGCGCCGCTTTCGGGCGTTCGCTCGGCGCTGGAGCACGACCACGAGCGACTGGCGCGAGGACCCGGCGCCGTGCTGCAGGCGGCACTCGCCCAGGTGGTGGCGTCGTACGAGCCCGTGATCGACGGTCTCGAGGGCGACGTACGCGAGGTCGAGCGCGACGTGTTCAGCGAAGCCCGGGCCCAGCCGACGCGCCGGATCTACTTCCTCATCCGCGAGGTCCTCGACTTTCTCGTCGCGCTCGAACCACTCTCCGCCGCCGTCAGCACATTGACGTCGTCGCGCTGCTCGCCATGGGTGCACAGCGAGCTGACGCCCCTGTTCCGCGACGTCGAAGAGCAGCTCGCCGAGATCGTCGGGCGCACCCACAACGCGCACCAGCTCCTCAACAACGTGCTCAACGCCAACCTCGCCCAGGTCTCGCTGCGCCAGAACGACGACACGCGCAAGATCTCGGCGTGGGCCGCAATCGGTGTGTTCCCGACCGTGATCGCCGGCCTCTTCGGGATGAACCTCGACGGGATTCCCGGCGCCGACAGCGAGATCGGCTTCCTCGTCGTCACCGTGCTCACGCTGGCGCTCTGCTACCTGCTGTACCGCAACTTCAAGCGCTCCGGTTGGCTCTGACCGCCGTTCTGACGGCAGATTTGGCTTGCGGCCTTGGAGTTGAGGTAGCGCTGCTCGGGAATGTTGGTGGCGAGGCGTGCAGCCGCAGTGTAGGAAGCGTTCGCCGCCCGTAACTGGCCGTCCATCTCGAGCAGGTGGGCGCGCACGGCGTGAAGCCGAGG
>JACDGA010000358.1 GCA_013815505.1 Acidimicrobiia bacterium | reverse complement strand
TCATGACCCGGCGGGCCGGCGCGAGCCTCATCGTGGAGGCCACCGTCGAGGACGACCGGGGTGCCCGGGGTCGACGAGTCTGAACGCCGCTGGCGGTCGATCGCTTGTTCAGGTGGTCACGGTCCCGCACGAGTCGAAGATTCGGGTTGCCGACGACAGAGGTGTCCCCGCAGGATGGGTGGGGCCTGGGCGGCCAGGCGATGTCCGAGGGGCGCGCGTGCGTGGACCGGGCAAGAGTTCACCAGGTCGGTGGGTCGTTGCGGTTGCCGCGACAGCCACGCTGGCAGCGGTCGGCCCGGTCGGCGTCAGCAGCGCGGGGACGCTGTCAGCAGCTGACGGCGACGCGGCGATCCCGGTGTGGGGCGCATCCACGAGAGTCGGGTGAATCTCACCCGTGCGGACCAGCAGTCCGGCGGCCCCACGTACTGCTGCCCAGCCATCTCAGCGCACGGGCGGTACGTCTCGTTCGAGTCCGAGGCCAGTGGGCAAGGTTGTGGTCGCCGACAACCCACAACTGAGCGGCCAGATGAGAATTCGCTCATCTAGAGCCAAGCGCGATGGGTGTAGCCAACCTTATCGAATCCGCGTGGTCATTGACAAGCCGTGCGGCGTTCGCCCAAACTACGCTTCTCGGCCGGCCAGTCTCGAACGCCATGAGCCCGAATCCGCGGCGCTTGACGCTCGATGGAGGAGGCAAGCGATGACCGCTGTTGGTGACCAGCAACCAGCCCCGTCAGCTCCCAGCAGCCGACCGGTCCCACCCAAGGACTGGCTACCCGGCTTGGCCGAGAACGCCAAGACCGACGTCGTGTCAGGCTTCATCCTCTTCCTGATCGCGCTGCCGCTTTGCCTCGCCATCGCGCTGGCCTCCGGCGCCCCGGCGATCGCTGGGGTGATCGCCGGCATCATCGCGGGGACCGTCGCGTGCCTGCTCTCGGGCTCTTACGTGACCATCAACGGTCCCGCGGCCGGGATGATCGTCATCGTGGCCGGCGCGGTCACCGAGCTCGGCTTCGAGACGGCGCTCGCCGTCGGTGTCGTCGCGGGCGGGATCCAGGTCCTGCTCAGCTTCGCCAAGGCCGGCAAGATGACCGGGTTCTTCCCGCTGTCGGTCATCCACGGGATGCTCGCCGGAATCGGCCTGATCATCATGTCCGGTCAGATCCACGTCGCCCTGGGCCGGCTGAACCCTGGCGCACACGGGTTCCACATCCTCACCGAGATCCCGCCGAGCTTCCAGAACCTGGTTCCCGAGATCGCCGTCGTCGGGCTGGCCGCCGTGCTCGTCATGGTCTTCTGGCCCAGGATCGGAGGGCCGGCCAAGATCGTGCCCGCCCCGTTGGTGGCGGTTGTCGTCGGGACAGTCATCGCCGCGATCAACGGGGCCGGCGACATCTTGGTCGGGGAGGGAGATGACCAACGCAGCTCGCGCGTCGACCTCGGTGGCGGGCTCCTGGAGGGGATCACGTCGCCGGACTTCTCGGGTGTGCTGTCCGGCCCGGGCGTCAAGTGGATCTTCCTGTACCTCTTCGTCGCCAGTCTCGAGTCATTGCTCACCGCCGAGGCCGTCGACAAGCTCGATCCCTGGAAGCGTCGGTCGGACATGAACCGTGAGCTGTTCGGCAAGGGCGTCGGCAACATGGTGTCGAGCGCGCTGGGCGGCCTCCCGATGATCGCCGAGGTGGTCCGCAGCAAGGCCAACATCTTGAACGGGGCCCGGACTCGGTGGTCGAACTTCTTCCACGGCCTCTTCTTGTTGGTGTTCGTCCTCGCGGTTCCGAGCGTTCTCGAGCTCATCCCGCTGGCCGCGCTGGCCGGCGTCCTGCTCGTCGTCGGCTTCAAGCTCGCCCACCCCAACGACTTCCGCCACGCGCTGCATGTCGGCAAGGTCGACTTCGCGCTGATGCTCATCACCGCGTTCACTGTCCTCCTCACCGACCTGCTCATCGGGGTGGCGACCGGAATCGTCCTCGGCCTGATCTGGGCAGTTGTGAAGGGCACCTCGATCGGCAACCTGTTCAAGCCGGCGGTCTCCGTCAGTGACCAGGACGAGCAGATCACGATCGTGCTCCGCAAGGCGCTGGGGTTCCACAACTTCATCCCGCTGCGTTCCAAGCTCGACGCCTTGCCACCCGGCAAAACGGTCACGCTGGACTTCACCGACGTCCACTACGTCGACCCCACGGTCATGGAGCGCCTCCATGACTTCGAGGCCAACTACACCGCCGACGGCGGCACGGTCGTGCGCGTCGGCGACGAGCGGCTGGTTGCCGACTCCCACCACGAGTTCGCGACCAGGACTGCCCCCAAGACGCGCGCCCACGCCTAGCCGACGACGAGCAGGCAGGACGCGCCGTGGGCATCCTCACCGTCATCACGTGGCTGCCCGTCGCGGGGTTGGTCGTGATCCTGCTGCTCCCTCGCGGTCACGTCGCGCTCGCCAAGGGCGTCGCCCTGACCGCTGCCGGTGGCGCCCTCGTGGTCTCCTGGGCACTGCTCGGCAGTTTCGACCGCTCCTCGTCCGAGCCGCAGTTCACCGAGCAGACCACCTGGATCCCCGAGCTCGGCATGACGTACTCGCTCGGCGTGGATGGGCTGAGCTATCCGATGGTGCTGCTCACGACCCTGCTCACGGTCGTCGCGCTGATCGCGTCGCTGAAGGTGGACCGCAACCAGAAGGCGTACTTCGCCTGGATGCTGTTGCTGGAGTTCTCGATCCTCGGCGTCTTCGTCTCGCGCGACTGGTTCCTCTTCTACGTGTTCTGGGAGATCGCGCTCGTCCCGATGTTCTTCCTGATCGGGATCTGGGGCGGCCCGCGAAAGGAGCGGGCGACGCTGACGTTCTTCATGTACACGCTGGGCGGATCGATCTTCATGCTGCTCGGCATCTTCGCGGTCTA
>JACDGA010000357.1 GCA_013815505.1 Acidimicrobiia bacterium | reverse complement strand
CCCTCGGCGTGATCGTCGGGGTCTGGCTGGCGGGACGCCGCTTCGAGGAGAAGGGCATCGGCACTCGCGACGACATGAGCTCCATCGCCGTCGGGGCGGTGCTCGCCGGCGTGGTCGGCGCCCGGCTTTACCACGTCGCGACGGAGTGGGAGAAGTTCGAGGACAATCTCGGTGACATCCCCAAGATTTGGGAGGGCGGCCTCGGCATCCCGGGCGGGATTCTGCTCGGCACCCTCGTCGGCGTGTGGCTCGTCATGCGTCGCGGGATCCCTGCGGGCCTCGCCGCCAACGCCGCGGCTCCGGCGATCGCACTTGCACAAGCCATCGGTCGTTGGGGGAACTACTTCAACCAGGAGCTGTATGGCAAGCCGACGGCGCGGCCGTGGGCGCTCGAGATCGATCCGGAGAACTTCCCTGCGACGCCGCGCTACCTGCCCGGCACGACGTTCCATCCGACGTTCCTCTACGAATCCATCTGGAACCTGCTGTTGTGCGGCGCGCTGCTGCTCTTCGACCGCAAGTTCAAGGTGCGCCCGTGGCAGCTCTTCGCGATGTATGTCGTCGGGTACGGCGTCGGACGCTTCTTCATCGAGGGCCTGCGCATCGACGAGGCGAAAGAGTTCACCGGGCTGCGGCTGAATCAGTGGATGTCGATCGTCATCGTCGTCGCCGGCCTCGCCTACCTCGCCTGGTCGATGCTCCGCCCAGCCGACGAACCGGCGGTAGCAGGGGGCCCCGCACTCGTGGGTGCGGACTCGGACACAGACACAGACACAGACACAGGCACAGACACAGATCCGGAGGCGGAAGCGGGCGACGAGGCCCACGAGGCCGACAAGGCCGATGACGTCGACGAGCCCGTGGCCGAGACCGCGAGCGAGATCGAAGACGACGACGAGCCGCCGGTCACCGCCGACGAGCTAGCGACGACGGACGACGACGAGCCGGCAGTGGTTGACTTCGACGACCGCGACGACGAAACGGAGCCGGACGAGATCGAGCCGAACGCCGGAGCAAACGACGTCACGCCGGTGTCGGGCGTGGATCGCGTCGACTGACGGCGACGCGGCTCAAGCAGCGGTGAGTCGAGCGCCGGTGACCTCGTCGAATAGGTGCACTGACTCGGTGCGTGGCGTCAGCGAGATCATGTCGCCCCTGTCGATGGTCGTCATCCCCTCGGTCTTCGTGACGATCGGCGTGTCATCGTCGGTCGTGCCGTAGACGAACGCCTCGGTCCCGAGCTCCTCGACGACCTCCACGGTCGCCTGCAAGCCGGAGTCGGTCGACTCGGCCGACCCGAGCACCCAGCCGTCGGGCCGCACGCCGATGCGGACCTTGTCGCTCGTCAGCTCGCTGCGCTGGTCGGGCGTGAGCGGCACGACGAGCGACGCGAATGTGGCCCCGGCATCGGTGACCGTGGCGGGGAAGAGGTTCATGGCCGGCGAGCCGATGAACCCGGCGACGAACAGGTTGACGGGCGCGGCGAACAGCGCCCTCGGCGTGTCGCACTGCTGCAGCACGCCCTTGTCGAGCACTGCGACGCGGTCGCCCATCGTCATCGCCTCGACCTGGTCGTGGGTGACGTACACCGTCGTCACCGCGAGCCGGCGTTGTAGCGCGGCGATCTGCGTGCGCGTCTGAACGCGCAGCTTTGCGTCGAGGTTCGACAGCGGTTCGTCCATCAAGAACGCCTGCGGTTGCCGCACGATCGCCCGGCCCATCGCGACCCGCTGGCGCTGCCCACCCGAGAGCTTGGCCGGCTTGCGTGCGAGCAGCTCCTCGAGCCCCAGCAGCGCAGCGGCCTCGTCGACCCGTTGCGCCCGCTCCTCTTTCGGCACTCGCGAGATCTTGAGGTGGAACCCGATGTTCTCTGCGACGGTCATGTGCGGGTAGAGCGCGTACGTCTGGAACACCATCGCGATGTCGCGGTCCTTCGCCGGCACCCTTGTCACGTCGCGATCGCCGATGAAAATCGTTCCCCCGTCGACCGGCTCGAGACCGGCGAGCATGCGCAGCGTCGTCGACTTGCCGCACCCCGACGGCCCGACGAGGACGAGGAACTCGCCGTCGGCGATGTCGAGGTCGAGCCCGTCGACGGCGGGTACGTCGGTGCCCGTGTACGTCCTCGACGCTCCGTCGAAGGAGACCGTTGCCATCGCCGGATCGTAGCCCTCTGCGAGGCGACGACCGATGGAGCGTGCCAACGTCGGCAACACCTGCGCAGGGCTCGCCGGTGGCCCATAGGCTCTCGGCCGTGACCGACGCATCCCCCGCAGCGCCGCTGTCCGTCGACGTCATCGCCAAGGTGGCCCGTCTCGCCCGGCTCGACCTCGACGACGACGAGACGTGCCGGTTCGCCGCGCAGCTCAGCGACATGCTCGCTCACTTCGCCGACATCGACGCGCTCGCGCTCGACGACGTCGAGCCGATGAGCCAGCCGTACGCCCTGCGTAACGTCCTGCGTGACGATGTCGTCGAGGTCGGTCTCGACCGTGGCGACGTCCTCGCCGCCGCACCGGCCGTCGAGGACCACCGCTTCAAGGTGCCACCGATCCTCGGGATCGAGCCGTGAGCGCGCCCGGCGAGCTCGCGGCCGGACGTACGGTGCTCGACATCGTCGAGGGCGTGCGCGCCGGCACGCGATCGGCGGTGAGCGTGCTCGAGGAGCACCTCGGCCGGATCGACGAGCGCGAGGGCGAGATCCACGCCTTCAACCTCGTCCTTGCCGACGAAGCGCGCATCCGTGCGGCCGAGATCGACGCCGCCGTCGCGGCCGGCGACGAACCCGGTCCGCTCGCCGGCGTCCCCGTCGCGCTGAAGGACAACATGTGCACGAAAGGCGTCCCCACGACGTGCTCGTCGCGGATCCTCGAGGGGTGGCGCCCGCCCTACGACGCAACGGTCGTGC
>JACDGA010000075.1 GCA_013815505.1 Acidimicrobiia bacterium | reverse complement strand
CTGCTGCGCCCCGTGGAGGGCGAGTCGCGCTACTTCGTCTACACCCGATGGGACTCCGAGGAGTCGTTCCAGGCGTGGGTCTCGAGCCAGGCGTTCGGACAGGGCCACGCGAAGGCCGAGTCCTCCGACGGCAAGCCGGTCGCCAGCGGAGCATCCCTGCTCGCCTTCGAGGTCATCACTCGCGTCGTGAAGTAGCTGCCGCACCCCGGCGCGCGACACCCAGCGAGGGCGTCACCGCCACTCGTCGGATGGCGACCGGCGAGCTCGTCGACGTGTTGAGCAAGACGGTACAGGATCCACCTGACCCACGTCAGTCGAACCGCCGGCCACCGCGGTCGCAGGCGGAGGCTAACCCGTCGAGGCACGCGAAATCCCTGCTCAGGGGACCCTGTCACACCCCCTGCGTAGGTTGGCCGGGAGATCGAGTGATCGGTCGGATCGAGCTTCGGCTCTTAGGTACGCCCTCTGTGATCGGGGGTGCGGGATGACCGCAACGATGGCGAGACCAGCAACGGTCTCGAACGAAACGACGGGCAACGTGCCGGCGCCGGCGGGTGCGCCGGGTGCTGTGTTGGCTCGTGTCGACGCCGCGCTCGGCGAGCTCGATGCCGCGTTACGTGCGCTCGGGGTCGACGGGTTCAACGCGTTGACGCTGCGATGGGCCGATGAACGCGCCGGGCGCGGCCGGGCGAGTCTCGACTGGTTCGACGCTGCGTTGGTGCGACGTGCACAGCAACTGGCGGCGGCGGGCACGGTGCGCGACGCGACCTCGGTGCTCGACCCCGGCGGGCGACGACCAGTCGCCGATGTCACCGCCGCCACCCGCCGCGCCGACGCCGTCGCCGACCAACCAGCATTGGCCGACGCCTTCGACGACGGTGCACTCCCGGCGGCGAATCTCGACGTGATCACCCGCGCACGCCGGGCACTGCGCGGCGACCTGCGTGCACGCTTTGACGCCGCCCACGACGAACTGCTCGCAGCAGCGGCACGTCAACCGTTGGCACAGTTCCGGCGCACCGTCACGACGCTCGTCGACCGGCTCCACGCCGACCACGGCAACGACCCAGGCGACCGGCTCCGCCGCCAACGATCACTGCGCCGCTGGACCAGCGACGACGGCATCCGACACTGGCACCTCGCCGTCGACCCCGAAGCCGCCGCCCGACTCGACGGTGCCCTCGACGCCCAGATCGAAGCCCTGTACCACCGCGACCGCGACGCCGGCGGCGACATCCACCGCACCAGCGACCAGCTGGCCTGCGACGCACTCGGTGACCTCGTCGCCGGCGGACACGCCGCCACCCGACCCGGACGCACCGACATCACCGTCATCGTCGACTACGACACCCTCACCTCAGGGCTCCACGACGCGTCGGTCCATGTCGACAACAACGGCGAACCGATCACGCCCGACACGATCCGCCGTCTCGCCTGCGACGCCGGCATCCTCCCCGTCGTCCTCAACGGCGCCAACGTCCCACTCAACATGGGACGACGCACCCGAACCGCCACCCCCGAACAACGCACCGCCCTCGCCACCATCTACCCCGGATGTGCCATCTCGGACTGCTCGGTCAGATTCGCCCACTGCGAAGTGCACCACACCGTCGAATGGAACCACCACGGCTACACCGACCTCGACGTCCTCGTCCCGATCTGCGGCCGCCACCACCACCTCGTCCACGACCACCACTGGCGAATGACCCTCGACCCCGACCGCACGCTGCGCCTCTGGCGACCCGACGGCACCCTCGACAGCATCCACCCGCCACCCGGTCTCGCGCCGTGACACTGCGCGGGCCCGGTGCCGTGTCGGTGCGTCGCTAGCCTCGGATCTCCGTGGGTCTGATCGTCCAGAAGTACGGCGGTACGTCCGTCGCCGACCCCGACCGGATGCGCGCGGTCGCCGACAACGTCGCCTACACGCGCCAGCACGGCCATGACGTCGTGGTCGTCGTGTCGGCGATGGGCAAGGCGACCGACAACCTGATCTCGCTCGCCGGTCAGGTCTCCGAGACGCAACCCGGCCGCGAGATGGACATGCTGCTCACCACGGGCGAGCGCGTGTCTGCGGCGCTGCTCACCATGGCGCTCGCCGATCGCGGCATCGAGGCCGTGAGTTTCACGGGCAGCCAGGTCGGCATCATCACCGACACGACGCACGGCAAGGCCAAGATCCTCGAAGTCAAGGGCGACCGCGTGCGCGACGCGCTGCGTGCAGGCAAGGTCGCCGTCGTCGCTGGGTTCCAAGGTGTCAGCACCGACAGAGAGATCACGACGATGGGGCGCGGTGCCTCCGACCTGACGGCCACCGCGCTGGCCAAGACCCTCGACGCCGACGCCTGCGAGATCTATACCGACGTCACGGGCGTGTTCACGGCCGACCCCCGCATCGTCCCCCAGGCACGCAGGCTGCCGAAGGTGCACTTCGACGAGATGCTGGAGATGGCCGGCGCCGGATCGAAGGTGCTCGCCCTCCGCTCAGTCGAGTTCGCCAGGAACCATCATGTCGCGCTGCACGTGCGCTCGGCCTTCACCTGGGAGCCGGGCACGTGGATCACCGAAGAGGAGCCCTCGATGGAAGACCCGATCATCTCCGGAGTCGTCACCGACACGAGCGAGGCGAAGGTGACGGTCGTCGGCGTGCCCGACAAGCCCGGGATCTCGGCGACGCTGTTCGAGCCGCTCGCCGCTGCCAACGTCAACGTCGACATGATCGTGCAGAACACATCAAAAGACGGGACGACAGACATCAGCTTCACGATGCCCGTCGCCGACATGCACATCGCTGAGGACATCGTCGCCCGTGTCGCCGCCGAGATCGGTGCCAGCGGCGTCAACCACGACGCCGGGATCGCGAAGGTGTCGCTCGTCGGCGCAGGCATGAAGTCGGCGCCCGGCATCGCGGCCCGGATGTTCCGCACGCTCGCCGACCGGGGCGTCAACATCGAGATGATCTCCACCTCCACCATCCGCATCTCCGTCGTGGTGGCAGCGTCCGACCTCGAACACGCGGCACGGTCGCTGCACACGGAGTTCGGCCTCGATTCCGGAGAGGCATACTCGGCGCCGCTCCCCGAGCGCAAGTAGGAGGGACACTCCGTTCTTCCGGGATTCGCACTCTCCATGTCATGATCGGGCCATGGCGCGTCGGTCCCAGTTCGTCCCGTGGAAGGCGGCGGGACGCGTCTCTGAACGCCAGACGGACGCCGACGACGTCGTCCGCACGACCGGCTGGGTCTTCAACAACGAGACCGGCCAGCAGCTGACGCTCGCATCGTTCGTCGCCACCGGCGACGAGGAGGTCGGCTCGTACCTCCACACGTTCGGACTCGACGGCGACGACGCTGCCGGCAAGGACCTCGTCGAGATCGGCAGCGGCATCGGTCGCATGACCTGCGCGTTCACGAAGCGGTTCCGTTGCGTCACTGCGTGCGACCTCGACGCCGGGTTCCTCGAGCGCTGCCGGGAGTCCGTCGCCCGGTTCGGCCGCCCGAAGTCGTTGCGAACCCTCGAGGTCGCCGACGGCCGCACGATCCGACTCCCCGACAACTCCGCCGACGTCGCCTTCAGCTTCATCACGTTGCAGCACTGCCGGCGCGATCACGCGCTCGCGCTGACAACGGAGGCAGTGCGCGTCGTCAGGTCGGGTGGTCGGATCGCGCTCAACTACCGCCGCAGGAGCCCGATCGACGCCGTGCTCGTCCCAGTCGGCTCGGTCGTCAGGACGGTGTTCAAGATCCCAGGGATCGGTACGACGATGTCTCGCCACCGCAGCATGACCCGGCTCGCATGGCAGGCCAACCGCCTCGCACCGCACGATTTGGTGGTGGCCGTCGGCCGCGCTTTGCGCGACGTAGAGGTGTGGCACAACCCGCACCGTGCGATCGACGGTGCGGGCGCGACGACGCGGACGATGGCCGGCGTGAACCCGAGCCACTGGTGGCTCGTCGCGACCGTGGCCTGATCCGCTGCTCGGCCGCCCATCGGCGATCGTCAGACGCTGGTGAGCTGGCGCGCCGCTGCGCGCTCTTCGCGGCGCCGGGCGATCCGCTTCGCGACCCGATCGGACCGCTCGATGTACGTGATCAGCTTCGTTCGCGCCGCCTCGGCCTCGGCGTCGAGACCGCTCAGCTCGGCGAGACGCCAGTGGCGCATCACGATCGGCTCGAGGATCTGATCGTGGTGGATGGCGAGGTCGTAGATGCCGGCCGCGGCGATCGACTTTGCGTGCTCGACGAAGCCGGGGATGCCGGTTCCGGGCATCTCGAAGCCGAGCACCTGCGTCGCCATCGCCTTGACCATCGCGCTCGGATCGACCTCGATGGCGGCTGCCGCGAGGTCACGATAGAAGAGGTGGTGCAGGTTCTCGTCGAGTGCGACGCGCTTCATCACGGCATGACCGGCGGGGTCGTCGAGCATCATCCCGGTGTTGCGATGTGAGATGCGCGTGGCGAGCTCTTGCAGCGTGAGGTAGACGAAGCCCTCCAGCGGGCTCTCGTGCTCGGGCACCTCGCCCTTCGACACCTGCGCCATGCGTCCACGCTCGAGCTCAACCGGATCGATCGCCCGCGTCGTGGTGAGGTAGCCGTAGATCGCCATCGCGTGACGGCCTTCCTCGGCCGTCCAGCGCCGGCTCCACTCGCCCCATGCCCCGTCGCGACCGAACATCGCCTCGATGGAACGGAAGTAGTACGGCAGGTTGTCCTCAGTGAGCAGGTTGACGTACAGCGCGCTGCGCACGGCGTCGTCGATGGAGCCGCCGGCGAGATCGGCGTCGTCCTCGCTCCACGTGGTGCCCGGTTCGAAGTCACGGCCACGCCCGTAGGGCACGAACTCGTGGGGGAACCACTCCTGGGCCTTCTCGAGATGACGGGCGAGCAGTTGCTCGACCGTGTGATCGAGCTCGTGGAGGATCGACTGGGCGTCCATGTACACATCCTACCCTGTCTACCGACCAGTAGGTAGAGGGAAAATGTCCCCGGCAGCCATGGGCCCGCTCGGTAACCTCGGGCGTCATGCGTGTCGGCGTCGTCGGAGCAACGGGACAGGTGGGCGGCGTGATGCGCCGCCTTCTCGACGAACGGGGCTTCCCCGTCGACGAGATCCGCTACTTCGCCTCTGCGAGATCGGCGGGACGGGCGCTCGCGTGGGGCAATGACGACGTGATCGTGGAGGACGTGGCGGTCGCCGACCCGGCCGGGCTCGACATCGCCCTCTTCTCGGCCGGTGCGACGGCGTCGCGCGGGCTCGCGCCCGCGTTCGCCGCAGCCGGGATCATCGTCATCGACAACTCGTCGGCGTGGCGCATGGACCCCGACGTCCCGCTCGTCGTCGACGAGGTCAACGGCCAGCTCGCGCTCGATCCGCCGAAGGGCATCATCGCCAACCCCAACTGCACAACCATGGTGGCGATGCCGGTGCTCAAGCCGCTGCACGACGAGGCTGGCCTCGTGCGACTGATCGCCAGCACATACCAGGCAGTGTCGGGGGCAGGGCTCGTCGGCGTCGACGAGCTCGACGAGCAGGTGCGCAAGACGGTCGATGGCGCCGCCGAGCTCACCCACGACGGACACACCGTGTCGTTCCCCGAGCCCTCGACATTCGCCGCGCCGATCGCCTTCAACGTGCTCGCCCTTGCGGGAACGCTCGTCGACGACGGGTCGTTCGAGACCAACGAAGAGCAGAAGCTGCGCAACGAGACGCGCAAGATCCTCGACATCCCCGATCTCGCCGTGTCGAGCACATGCGTGCGCGTCCCGGTGTTCACCGGCCACTCGCTCTCACTCAACGCCGAATTCGCCGAGCCGCTGTCGATCGAGCGGGCGAACGAGCTGCTCGCCGGCGCTCCCGGCGTTGAGCTCGCCGACGTGCCGATGCCGCTCGACGCCGCCGGCAACGACCCGTGCTACGTCGGCAGGCTGCGCGTCGACCCGACGGTGGCCGACGGTCGCGGTCTGGCGCTGTTCGTCTGTGGCGACAACCTGCGCAAGGGTGCCGCGCTCAACGCGATCCAGATCGCCGAACGCATCGCCCAACACCGCTGACGTGACCCGCCGAGCACCGGCAGGGCGGGCTCAGGAAGCGAGCTCGGTCCGCCCGGCATCGTTGCCGGCCTCCGACGGGGCGCTGCCGTCGGCGAGCACGTACGTCCCCACCTCCACGAGACGCTGCAACCCGTCCTCCACGCAAGCCGTCTCGACGACGACACGCGACGAGCGCCCGTCGATCTCGACGGTCATCAACCCGTTCGTGAACCACAGACCCTGGTTCACACCCCACGTGATCGCCGGGTCCTCGACACCCGATCGGCGGGCGAGGAACCCGAGCACGGCGTGCGCGCCACGGGTGCGGAAGAAGCGGTTGGCGAGCTGCACGCTGCGCTGCAGCGTGTTGCGGATCGGCGACATGACGAGCTGGTGAACCCTCGTGACCGAATCCTCGACCGCAGGCAAGGTCGCCTCCGCCGTGTACGAGCAGTGGATGTCGCCCGACAGCACGAGCACGCTGGACGGCGGGGAGTCGGATGCCGCGCGGTCGGCGATGAGACCGGTGAGGTCGTCGAACGAGTTGCGAAACGCCGCCCAGTGCTCGAGGTCGAGTGCGAGGCGAAGTCGCTCACCCAACTTCGCGTAGAGCTTCCCCCACGCACCCTCGGACGTCGCCTCGTTCCACCCTTCGAGGTCGTGGATCCCGGGCAGCAGAAGGTACGGGAGCGTCGTGCCGACGAGGAGGTGGTCCACGTCCTGCGTCGCCTTGTCGACCAGCCACGCCCACTCGACCTCGTCGACCATCTTGCGCCGATCGGGGTCGAGGTCGCGGCTGCAGCGTGAGTCGATGACGATCAGCCGGTTGCGACCGAAGTCGCGGTAGTAGCTCCAACGCGACGACGAGGGGTCGTCGTCGGCGCGCCAGGCGAAGTCGTCGACGAGCCGGTTGCGAGTCTCTTCGTCGGGGGCGGCGATCACCTCGAGATACTTCTCGTCCGCCGCGAGCTCCTCCGCCGACAGGTTTCCGAGATGCTGGTAGATCCAGTACGAGCCGAACGCGCCCAGCACGCGATCGCGCCACCACGGCTCGTGCACGATCTCGTTGCGCCAGTCCCACGAGCTGTTCCAGTCGTCGCGCAGATCGTGGTCGTCGAGGATCATGCAGCTCGGCAGCGTCGACAGCACCCACCTGATCTCGGGGGTCGACCACGACTCGGCGTACAGCCACGTGTACTCCTCGAAGTCGTGCACCTCCTCGCCGATCGGGTCGTCCTCGGGATGGAGCTGCCGGAGCTTGTCGATCATCTCCGCCGACGGGTTGTCGGCATACACCTGGTCGCCGACGAACAGCAGAAGGTCGGGCCACGTGGTCGCATCGGTGATCTTCATCCGCTCGCCCAGCGCGGCGAGGGCATCGGCACCGAGCTCTTTGAGGTTGGCCTCGTCGAACGGCGCCGTCCTGCGGCACGAGCCGAACGTGACGCGCAGGCGATCGTCCCTGCTCGGCGGACGGATCACGCTGTGCGGGAAGCCGTCGTCGACGGGCCAGCACTCGGTGCCGTCGAGCTCGACCCGGTAGGGGTAGATCTTGCCGCCCTCGAGGCCCTCGATCATGACGATGGCGAAGTGGTGCCCGTGCACGGACCACGTGTCGGCACTCGACTCGGGTCCGTCGTCGAGTGTCACCTTGACCGTGCAGGGACCGTTCGTCTCCACCCAGATGGTTGCCTCATCGGCGCTGACGTACCGCAGCAGCGGTCCGATCACGAGATCGACGTCGGCGCCGGACGCGCTCGCTGATGTCACGAGCGGCACCTTACCGAACCACCCTCTGGGTGGGATTCGTCCCACCACACGGTCTGGGTGGGACTTCTTCCAGCACCTGCGAGAGATCCCGCCCAGAC
>JACDGA010000356.1 GCA_013815505.1 Acidimicrobiia bacterium | reverse complement strand
AGCGCATCGGGCCTGTCGTCGTCGCGTTCAGCGGGGGCGCCGACTCGGCGTTCCTTGCCGCGGCAGCACGCAGGGTGCTCGGCGACGATGCGATCGCTGTCACGGCAGTGTCCCCGTCGCTTGCTTCGTCCGAGCGCGACCACTGCCGGCGCCTGACGAGCGAGTGGGGCATCGAGTGGATCGAGGTCGCCACGGACGAGATGGAGCGGGCCGCCTACCGACGCAACGACGGCGACCGTTGCTTCCACTGCAAGTCGGCCCTGATGGACGCCGTCGAACCGATCGCCGACGCCCGCTCGGCGACCGTGCTGCTCGGCGTCAACATCGACGATCTCGGCGACCACCGCCCCGGCCAGTCCGCCGCCGCCCAGGACGGTGCCCGGTTCCCGCTCGTCGACGCCGGTTTCACGAAGAACGACGTCCGCCAGGCCTCGCGCCAGATGGGCCTGTCGACCTGGGACCGCCCGGCGAGCGCATGCCTCGCCAGCAGGGTTCCCTACGGCACGGAGGTGACGGTGAACGTGTTGAGCTCGGTCGAGCGCGCCGAGCGAGCGCTGCGCGACCTCGGACTGACGCAACTCCGGGTGCGCCACCATGGCGACACGGCGCGCATCGAGGTCGGGCTCGACGAGCTGGACACCGTGATGGCCCACCGCGCCGAGATCGTTGTCGCCGTGCGGGCCGCCGGTTACCGCTACGTCACCCTCGACCTCGAAGGCTTCCGCTCCGGCAACCTCAACGCCGCCCTCCACGACACCTGACGGAACCAAGTCGAACGGACGACGAGCCCGCCACCAGTACGGGACGCGTTCGCGCGGTTCCTGCACACGCGGCGAGGGAAGCGCCAGCGACGAGCCGCACGCGGCGCGAGTAGGAAGCAAGGCGCACGACGAGCCCGCAGGTTAAAGGATCGTGCGCAGGAGCAGCAGTGAGAGGAGCCAGCCGGCGGCGAGCACGGTTGCGGCGGTGAGCGACCACTTCCAGGTCTGTTCCGTGACGACCTCTTCCTCTTCACCGATCGTCTCCTCGAGCAGCTCGTCGATCTGGTCGTAGGCGTCGGACAGCTCGGTCTCCGACCCGGCCTCGTACGAGCGACCGCCGGTCATCTCGGCGACCTCACGCAGCGGCTCCGGCTGCACCGGCACCGGGATCGACTGACCACTGGCGGGGTCGGTGATCGAGCCGTTCTCGGTGCCGAAGGCGATCGTGAAAACGGGGATGTTGGCATCCTCGGCCAACTGACCGCCCTCGAGCGTCTCTCGCCCGACCGTCGTCTCGCCGTCGGACATCAGCACGATGACCCCCGGTGAGCTCTCGGACTCGGATCCGTCGCCCTCGCCACCCTCGCCGTCGAGCTCGCCGTCGTCGACCGCAGACGTGAGCACGTTGACGCCGGCACCGAGGGCGTCACCGATCGCCGTCGCCTCGGACAGCTGGAGGTCCTCGATGCTGTCCTTGACCTGCTCGCGGTTCAGCGTCGGTTGCTGTTCGACGCTCACGATGCCGCTGAACGAGATGAGCCCGACCTCGACGTCGTCGCGCACGGAGTCGACGAAGGCGAGCGCCTCATCGCGCGCCGCGGCCAGGCGGGACGGGCTGACGTCTTCTGCCTGCATCGACAGCGACACGTCGAACAGCACCATGATGCGCCCCTCGGTCTCGGGACGGATGATCTCTCGGTTGACGGGTTGGGCCACCGCGATCACCGCTGCGGACACTCCCAGCAGCTGCGTCGCGGCGACGACGTGGCGGCGCCAGCCGGGCCGCTTCGGGGCGACCGTGTGCAGCATGTCGGCCTGCGTGAAGCGGATCGTCGCCCGCTTGCGCATGAGCGACACGGCGACGTGGGCGATGGCGAGCACGACGACGCCGAGCAACAGCCAGAGTCGGGCGGGGTGGAGGAAGTCGCTGGTGAACATGCTGCTCGCTGTTGGGGGAGGGTCGGGTTCTGGCTCGGACCGGGTCAGGCTCGGACGGGCGGGACGCGGCTGCCGTGACGGCGGCGGTGTTGCAGGTGCTTGGCGATGACGGTCAGCCAGTCGCTGTCGGTCATCAACTCGATCTGATCGGCGCCCGCGCGTCGCAGCGCTGACGTGCGCTCGGCTCGCCAGGCGGCGCTCGCTTCGGCGAACCGGCGTTGCACCGCTGCCGTGATGTGCACCTCGTGGCGAGCGCCGGTCGCCGGGTCGACCATGTCGACGAGCCCAATCGGCGGCACATCCAGCTCGCGAGGGTCGTCGATCGTCACGGCGAGGAGCTCGTGGCGCATGCTGAGCCGCCGTAGCGAATCGACCCACGCCGTGCCGGCGAAGTCGGAGATCACGGCGGCGAACCCGCGTCGTTTGCTGATCGCGCCGACGCGATCGATGGCGCCGGCGAGATCGGCGCGGCCGAGCCCCTCCGACGGCGGCGGCGACGCGAGCGCGGCCAGGATCGCCCGCACGTGCACTCGGCCGCCACGGGGCGGGATCACCTTCAGCTGCGGCCCTGCCACCACGACGGCACCGAGCTTGTTCTGGTTGCGCGCCGTCAGGAAGCCGACGCAGGCGGCAGCGGCGAGCGCCACGGAAGCCTTCTCGTCCTTGATCGTCCCGAACTGCATCGAAGCTGACGTGTCGACGACGAGCCAACCCTCGAGGTCGCGGTCGGCGATCTGCTCTCGCACGTGCGTCTGCTGCGTGCGTGCCGTGACGCTCCAGTCGATGCGGCGCACGTCGTCGCCGGGCTGGTAGATGCGTGACTCACCGGGTTCGCTGCCGTGGCCTGGTGTGAGGCCCTGGTAGTTGCCGTGGAGGATGCCGTCGAGGCGGCGCAGGATGTTGAGCTCGAGCGTGCGCAACATCTCGGCGACGTGCGCGCTCGTCGGCCCCGAGGGCCATGTCACACTGACGTCAGCGGCCGGCGGTTGCGGGATCATTCGGC
>JACDGA010000355.1 GCA_013815505.1 Acidimicrobiia bacterium | reverse complement strand
ATCCCGACGTGCTCATCCCGCTGCACGGCGCCCACCAGGGAATCAATGCCGCCGTGGCGCTCACCGCGGTCGAGACGTTCTTCGCCTCGCCGCTGTCGGGCGAGGTCGTTGCGGAGGGTTTCTCCGCAGTCGAGATGCCCGGACGGTTCGAGGTGATGGGCCATCAGCCGCTGATGATCGTCGACGGCGCGCACAACCCGCCCGGTGCCGACACGTGCAGCTCGGTGTTCTTCGACGATTTCGGCCCGGTGGGCCGCCGAATCCTCGTCGTCGGCACGCTGCGCGACCCGGCCGAGATGCTCGCCGCGCTGCGTGCCGACGAGTTCGACGTGGTGATCGCTACCACGGCGCCGTCGCCGCGTGGGGTCGACAGCCGCGACGTCGGCGCAGCCGCCGTGGCGCTCGGGTGCGATCAGGTGGAGGTCGTCGACACCGTGCGTGACGGGTGCGCACGGGCTGCAGCCATCGCCGACGAGGACGACGCCGTACTCGTGACCGGCTCGCTGTACGTCGCCGGCGCCGCCCGATCGGCCCTCGCCGAGCTGATCCCCTGACGGGCGTTCTGCCGAGGGCGAGCTACCGCACGCCCGACGCCGAGAACACGCACCCCTGGCCCCGGCAGTCGAAGCGCTGATTCAGCATCGACCGGAGACGTTCGGTGACGACAGGGTGTTGTCCGAACAGGTTGGTCAGCTGTAATGGGTGGTCCTTCAGGTCGTAGAGCTCGCGGAAGCCGCCCGTGTCGGGACCGAACCTGTCGCGGACGTTGAAGTGCAGCCCTCGTCGGCCGTCGCGAGTGCGAACCGCGGCGTCGTAGCCGAAGTAGGTCCAGCGATCGGTGCGGACGCCGGCGAACATCCGGACGTCGGTTCGTGTCGGCCCCGACGATCCGGCGTTGACGAGCACGCCGCGCACACCGCTGCCGAAGTCCGGGTTCCGTCTCGGGTAGAGGAGATTGACGCCCTCCATCGGCCACGGTGTCGATGCCCGTGCGACGTCGACGATCGTCGACGGGATGTCGAGTGTCGTGATCGTCAGGTCGCTGGTGACGAGCTCCGGTCGGGGGACGTCGGGGTGGTAGCGCTCGCGCAGACCCGGTGCGACGACCACCATCGGCACCTCCAGCATCGCCTCGTACGGCATCGTCTTGCCCTGCGTACGATGTTCTCCGAGGGCAAACCCATTGTCGCTGGTGAAGATCAGCACCGTGTTGCTCAACTCGCCGTTCTCGCGCAGTGTGGTCACCATCGCCTTCACGGCGTCGTCGAGCGATCGCAACGAACGCATGCGGGCGATGTGCAGCCGCACGAGCTGTGATCGGTCGCGGGGCCGCAAACTGTGCATCGGGCCGGCCTTGTCGTCGGTCGGCTCGTTGATCCGTTCGCTCCATCCGCGCCCCGGCCTCGACTCGGAGAACAGGTTGGCGTACTTCGGTTGCGGGATTGGTCGCGGATCCTCATTGCCGACGGCGGTGTGAGGCGTCGCGCTCGAGTACCAGACGAAGAAGGGATCGGCGTCACGGGCACGCTCGAAGCTGTCGATCATGCCGTCGGCGATGTCGCTGTAGAGCACGGTCTGGTACCGGTCGTATGCCCGGGTGCGTGCCTGTCGGCCCGGTTCCTTGATCCGCATCGTCGCATGCGTGTAGCTGTACGTGCCCTTGAGCGACGCCCACCAATGGTCCCAACCGGGCGGGATCTCGTACCGGCTGCGGCCCTCGCCGGCGAGGGCCTTCGGGACCGGGCTGCCGTAGCCGTTCATGTACTTGCCGACGAAGCCGGTGCGGTAGCCCGCATCCTTGAGCCAGACCGGGAGGGTGTTCCTGTGGCGTCGCAGCGACCAGTATCCGCCGTTCGGCCACACGTTGCCCATCACACCGCTGTTGTGCCCGTACCGGCCGGACACGATCTCGGCACGAGCTGGGCAGCAGAGGTTGTGCGGGCTGATGGCGTCGCGAAACCGCACGCCGCGTTCCGCCAGGACACCCGACGTGAACGGCATCGCCCGCAGGTCGTCGGGTCGCATGTCGTCGGCCGTGATGAGCACCACGTTGGGTCGCGGCGCTGCCGCTCGATTGGGGGCTCCGGCCCGGGTGGCGGGGTCGCGATCGGCGGGCGATGCCCCGAGCTGCGATCCGTCGAGTGGAACGAGGCTGATAGCTGTCGCAAACACGGCGGCGAGCAGCGGACGGTGAGATTGTCGCATGGTGTCGAGTATCGCGCTGTGGCGGTGCGCGTGGAATGGGACGACTCCCCGCCGGCGGGCGGGGGGAGTTGTCCCCGTCGAGTCCGATCGCCGCCATCTCTATGGTGGTCAGTGATTGCTGACCTGCTCAGCAGCCCGATCGCACACACGCCGAGAGGAGACCGACCGTGGCGCCCGTGATCATCGTTGACCTGGACTTCGTGGCCACCCTGCGCGACGACACGAACACCACCTGCACGAGCCTGCGGGGCGAGGACGGGTACACAGCTCGCACCTCCACGTGCGGCGAGGTCGACGGTCAACTCGACGACTGCATGGGCAAGTGGGACGAACGGCGCGGCGAGCTGGCTGACTCACTGGATGCCGTCTCGCAGATGCTGACGTCGATCTTCGACGGCTTCGACGGCACGCAGAACGAACTCATCGCCGGTCTCAACGGTGAGGGGGAATAGGCGATGAGCCTGCCGTGGCCGGAGATCCCGTTCGCCGGAGGGAACGTCGACGGTGACCCCGTTCGTGGCTCGGTCTCCGAGGTGGAGTCTGTCGTCACGATGTTCGACCGGATGGGCACGGCGTCCGAGAACATCCACTCCACGTTCGAGCCGAGAAAGCTCGGGCTGAAGACCGAACCGTTCTTCGCCGAGAGCTTCATCTGGCCGATCGGAGACGACGGTGAGGGGTGCTGCGTGCTGCAGTTCGCAACCACGAACACCGACCAGGCG
>JACDGA010000354.1 GCA_013815505.1 Acidimicrobiia bacterium | reverse complement strand
CGGCCGCCTCGACGTCGAGGAACTGGCGAACAGGTCGGGCGAGACGGCGTGCCATCGCTCGATCACTGTCGATGAACGTCCGGCGGTCAGGTCGTGCCCTCTGGGTCGAGGACATGACGGTGTCGAACTCTACTGTCGGGCGATGGCCATCGATTTCAGTCTCTCGCCCGAGCTCGAGGCGATCCGGGCGCGCACACGATCCTTCGTCGACGAGGTGGTGAAGCCCGGTGAGGCTCGCATCGACGACGAGGGGCTGCGCGACGACGACAAGAGCGAGTACCTGAAGGTGCTGCTCGATATGCGACGCCAGGCGAGAGAGGCCGGGCTGTGGCTGCCGCACATGCCAGAGGAGTGGGGTGGCATGGGGCTCGGCCATGTCGAGCTGGCGATGGTGCAGGCGGAGGCGGCGAAGGCGTACTACGGGCCGTGGGTGCTCAACTGCCAGGCACCAGACGAGGGCAACATGCACACGCTCGTTCACTGGGCGACCGACGACCAGAAGGAGCGCTTCCTGCGTCCGCTCTGCGAGGGACGGATGTGGTCGTGCTTCGCGATGACCGAGCCGGAGGTCGCCGGCTCTGATCCGACGCTGATCCAGACGCGTGCCGAGCCCGACGGCGACGAGTGGGTGATCAACGGCCACAAGTGGTTCATCTCCAACGCCCACCGTGCCAACTTCGCGATCCTGGTCGCCCGCACGGAGGACGATCCCGACCTGCCACAGGCGGCGAACACGGCGTTCCTCGTGGAGCTGCCGTCGGAGGGGTGGAACGAGGTACGCCAGATCGAGACGATGCACGGCTCGACGGGTCATTCCGAGATCGTCATCGAGGACCTGCGGGTTCCGAACGCCAACATGCTCGGCGGTCGCGGCCAGGGCCACCTGCTCGGCCAGTACCGGCTCGGTCCCGCCCGGCTCGCGCACTGCATGCGCTGGATCGCCCAGGCGGAGATGGCGCTCGACATGATGGTCGACCGGTCGCTCAACCGCTTCGCGCACGGCTCGCTGCTGGCGGAGAAGCAGGGGATCCAGTGGATGATCGCCGACTCCACGATGGAGCTGTACCAGTCGAAGCTGATGGTGCTCCACGCTGCATACAAGATCGACCGCGGCGACGACTTCAAGTCAGAGGTGTCGATGGCGAAGCATTTCGTCGCCAACATGCTCAACCGCGTGATCGACCGCTCGATCCAGGTCCACGGTGCGCTCGGTTACTCCACCGACACGCCGCTGGCGCACATGTTCCAGCAGGCCCGCTGGGCGCGCTTCGCCGACGGCGCCGACGAGGTCCACCAGATGCGCATCGCCCAGCGCTCGATCGCCGCCTTCCGCGATCACGGCACGACCAAGACGGCGACCGGCGACCTGCCGATCTGAGCGCGCGCCGGTGGCGCGGCGCTGCGGGACAGCTCAACCGGGTGGCGGCAGCGGCGAGCCCGGGAGCGTCCGGGTGTCCGTCGTCACCGGGGGCGTCGGTGCCTCGGTCGCCGACCAGCTGGGATAGGCGTCGGTCATCAGCAGCGTGTACGACATGAACTGCAGGTAGTAGCGGGTTCCCCTTTGCAGGAAGTCCCACATCCCCTTCGGATGGCGGCCGGTGAACACGATTGCGAACCACGATGCGATGGCGACGAAGAAGATCGCGAGGGCGACGAGGTACCAGATGATCACCGCAGGGATCGCCCAGATGATGCGCAGCGCGTTTGTAAGGCGGTTCGCGTCCTCGCCGCCCTGGAACGTATAGCGGGTCGGCGTCGAGTTGATCCGGTCCTCGCCGATCGGCGGCCACTCGTCGTGGAGCAGGAACTCGTACGTGTACACGCGTCCGGCGTACCCGAGCCAGTTGTTGCAGAACTCCCAGATGCCGCGATTGCGCTTGCCGGTGAAGAGCACGACGAACCATTGCCCGACGGCGGCGAAGAGCACGGCGTATGACCAGAGCCCGACGATGATCGCGTGCGGGATGACGAGGATCAGTCGGAACGCGACCGTGAGCCGATTGCGGGGCTCGGTGAACTGCACCTGGATGTCGGCACCCTGGTCGCTGGCGAACGTTGCGGGTGCGGTCACGGTCCGGGATCGTACGTCACGGGATCCTCGGTGACGCGGCGCCATCTGGAACAATGGTTCGCCGTGACTCCCGCAGCCGACTCGACGGTGACGACCGCCACCGAGCCAGGGTGGCTGTCGCACGACGCCATCGAGCAGGTGCGCGGGAACGTGCCGCTCGTCTACGTCGACGCCATCCCCGTGCGACTCGACGGCTCCGGCAACGTCACCGAGCTTGGCCTGCTGCTGCGGCAGGCGGCCGACGGGACGATCAGCCGCATGTTCGTGTCCGGACGGGTTCAGCTCAACGAGCGGGTGCGTGAGGCGCTCATCCGCCACCTCGAAAAAGACCTCGGGCCGCTGGCGATGCCCCAGGTGCCGCCGAACCCGGCGCCGTTCACTGTGGTGGAGTACTTCCAAGATCCCGATCGCAGCGGCTTCCACGACCCACGCCACCACGCCGTCAGCCTCGCCTACGTGGTGCCGGTGGCCGGTGACTGCCAGCCGACCCAGGAGGCGCTCGACCTCGCTTGGTACTCGCCGAGCGAAGCCGTGAGCGACCAGGTCATCGGCGACATGACGGGTGGTCACGACCGGCTGCTGCGGCTCGCGCTCGCCCACGTCGGCCAGCTTCCCTGACCGTCTGGGCGGGATCCGTTCCAGCAGTTGGAAGGAATGCCGCCCAGACCGTCGAATGAGAGAGATCCCGCCCAGACTGTGGTGGGCATGGCGCTCGCGGAGCGGGGATGAGGCGTACGCTGAGCGACGTGCCGGAGGGGGACACGATCTACCGAGCGGCTGCCGCGCTGCGCACAGCGCTCGTCGGCGAGAAGCTCGTCGAGTTCGAGGCACCCCGGCTCGTCGGGCGGATGCCGACCCCCGG